>NZ_JAUOSJ010000023.1:0-33602 GCF_030548385.1 Agarivorans sp. 1_MG-2023
TTTGAAATCACCGTACCGGAAGTGAACTGCATTGTGGATATCGTGAAACAGGTGCTGGGTAACCAAGGTGGCGTACGCATGACTGGCGGAGGCTTTGGTGGTTGTATTGTGGCGCTTATGCCGCCTCAATTGGTCGATGAGGTATGCCAAGCAGTCGAGCAGCAATACCAAACTGTGACCGGTTTAAAAGAGAGTATTTACGTGTGTAAGGCGATGGACGGAGCGAGTACACTGTAGATCTCTATAGATTACATTAAGCCTCGGCAAGCTCGGGGCTTTTTTGTATCTAAAGTACTAGTAATGGGTTAAGCGGAAGATTGAGCTTTGTTGGCGTCCCCTACAGGATTCGAACCTGTGTCTAAGACTTAGGAGGGGGGTGTTGTTAATCATTTTTGGTAAAAATAATTCATATAAATCAGAGCAATATGTTTTATTGTGTTTTTCATAGTATCTTCTTTAGTACGTTTTTATGCTTGAAAATAGTAATTAGGGCTAATATTCGGCAAACTTTGTGGATTGATATACAAACGACAAAAAAGAAAGTGGCGTCCCCGGCAGGAGTCGAACCTGCGACCTTGTCCTTAGGAGGGACCTGCTCTATCCAACTGAGCTACGGAGACAACAAAGAAGAAGGTAGAGTCTATATCAATTCACGGTCTCATCCAATATCGAAACGAATAAGTGATGGAAAAACAGCCATATACACAAGTGACGTCATTGTTAGTGTCCAAATACAAACTATGTGGGTTATCGTTTGGGTGCTGCTTATTATTCCAGTGAGAGTGTGACCGTAGATTTGGGCGGTTTTAGTGAACACTACACAAGAAAGAACGTGAAAGTGACTAACGACTTTCAAGTTGACGTACTCAATCAAGGGTATGAGTTATCGTTATTAATTAACGGCTCCCTCACATGAAGGGGGATTCTAGATCAGGTCTCAGAAACCAGCAACGACTGCTCATTAGAGAGTACTTTAGTGAGTAAGGGCGTTTGGCTTACTACATGGAGCCTAGTTGGAACACTAAGAAGTTACCCGATAAGCGCGAGTAGCCTCAGGGGTGTAAATCAGAATTGCCCAGAATCTTCATTGGCTGAAATTTACTCGTGGAATTTTCTAGCTCGAAATTGTCCAAATATATGTTAGCAGTGATCGTTATGATTGATGATAAGTCATGAGAACACCTCTAATTAGGTGGCCAAATTTATTGTGCCACTACACGGATCTGATTAGACGATACGGGGACCAAGCATAAAAGACTCTTTCTCTAAACTATGGGTGAGCTTAGTATTCAGTTTAGCAAGTTAAAAGTCAAACTTTGGTAAGGCCTGAGAGCATCCGACGCTTTTTATGGTAAGAATGTAACTTCACTATAAAAGGTAAAACCATGGATGAGCAGCAAAAGATAGAATTACGAAGACATTGGTGTAACCTTTCAAAAGACTTCAGAATTGACACATAACGGGCTATCAAGTCAACTTGTAATAAGAAGATAACGGCTCAAGAGATTGCTATCAAAGGCGTATTTAAGACAGTATTTAGTGTTAATAATGAACGGTAAAAGCGAAAAAATGAAGGGATTAAGAACAGTTGCAGCTCTTCAATATATCCCAAGTGACCGTCAACCCACAAACGAGTCCGTCGCGGACTATGTTAAACATAGCGGCATATCAGCACTTACGTAACGTAAGTAGCAACTATTGCTGATACAAAAAAATTATATATTCCGCTTTACACAAAATCAACCTCAAGGTAGCAGGGGCCTAATTAGTGAGTTTAATTGGGTCAAGCTCTTAGGTATCGATTAGCTGTACTTCATTTTGGGGTTCAATCGCTATGGTAAGGTCAGTGAGCTACTGCAAGTGAGCCGATGACTATATTGTGCTAATTTAGGCATAACCATCAAGTTCAATATTTTTAATGTACTCGAGAACGTTATTAGCTCGTCCCGACTCACACAATTGCTTTGCGGTTAGATTAGCGCACGCAGGTAACGGTTCCAGCTTGAACCAGTTGTTTGCGACGCTGATGTCGCCTGACCATTTTAGGATAAACTCAAGTATGTAGTCTATTTCTTGCACTGAAAAGTACTTAGCGAGTTCTTGATTAAGTAACTCAAATTGCTTTCCATTGTCTTCCATTTTGCTTTTCCTTCTTAATATTACCTAGTGAAAATAGCCATATTAGCAATAAATAACAAATGGCTAGTTGTGTTCAGGATTATTGCTCAGCTGCCGCTAGGTCATCATTTCATATTGAAGTAACGAAAAATTCGCTAAATATAAGTGTTAGGAGGGGATACGGATTTCGTCAACGTTAATCTGGATGTGTTATTTAATTGTTTCTGCTCAGTAGAAATACGTAAGAACAGCGGGTTAATAGATTGAGACATCAGAACGAGTTAAGTTTAATTATTGTCGTCTATATACAGAAGAATATGTTGAAAAATCAACATGGATAAAACGCAACGAGATAATAGCGATAGTGCAGAGGTGAAGTGCGACTGAAGGAGTCATGGGTATAGCGCAAAAAATTAACCTTGAAAAAAAGCTATTTGTTTTCAAACTGTTGTTTTATACCTCAGCCAGAGGCTGAGAATTAATCCAGCTCGATGATGATGTTTGTAATTAAGTCAAATATGCTAGTAATCATGTAATTTGATGAACAATGATAGACAAAAAGCTTAGGGGTTAAATTAAGAATAAAATATTTATTTGACGACAAATATAGTGTATCAAAACCAATTTTTTAAAGGAACCCATTGACACTTAATTAAATTTTATTATGGTTTTTATTTCCATTGAAATTCAGCGACTTGAACCGAGTATGACAAACCTAATAAGTTCTGTTTATGTGATCTGTGTCATTGACAGCTTTTTAGCTCACTTTGATCTTAAAATTGCATTGTTGCTCAAATAATATTGACCTTCTGACCTTCCCGCGATCTGATCGTCAAAACGAAACAGTCAGGTCGTATCATGGGCAAAGCAAAAGGCAACATCGTTTCGTCAGCTAGCTACTTTTTACAATTTCATCTATTTAGATGAAATCTAGTATTGCAACTATTGCTAGCATTTTTGTAATACTAGAAGTAGTTATAAAAGTCATAGCACTTCAAGCTTAGTAACTCAAAACTGTCCCAAAGCTTGTTACGCCGTCTTAATTACAACACCTTCACTCTCGGCGCTTGCCATAGCAAAACTAATAGTTTTGAATCTCGACTTTGCTAGTTGGTATCGAGCGAACTTTGGAATTAGTTTAGCTGCAAAGATTTGCGCACTTTTTAGCTGTGGTTTTGCACAGTGCCTTTAATTTTGTTTGCGGCATTTGTCAAAGTAATCAAAAGAAAAATCTGTACAGCTATTGATTGATTATTGATAAAAAGTGAAAGTAGACAGAAGCTTAAGATAAAAGACACGTTTATGGGTTGAATGTGTGTCACATCACATTTTCGGTGATAGGAAGCGTGCACATTGAATGAGATAGGAAGCACGTGCTTCCTACTTAGCGTTATACCCTAGTCTTACCTTTGGAACAGTTATGAATATTGATCTTCAATACATCTCCAAGCTTCTCAATGTGTTTATTGAATCAGATAAAGCACACCTTTCGATTGTAGATCTTAACTCGGCCGGTATCGATAGTGGAGATAGTTTGGTGTGTGAGGAATATATTTTCCACATGCAAATATTGTTAGATAACAAGCTGATTAGCGATGAAAACGGGAATGCTAATGGGCTAAAAACCATAGGAATTGGCTTAAACGGTAACAAAACCTATAGGAAACTAATCACAAATATTCGGCTAACACAAGATGGTCATGACTTCGCTAAGGCTCTCAATAATAGAGAAATTCTGGATAAGTTAAAAACTGAATTAAAAGATGCTCCATTTAAGGCTATATTTGAAGGAGGCCAAAAGCTCTTGCAGCATTTGGCCAAGAAAAAACTTGATGAGTTGTTAAATCCATAAATAATAATGGGTGGGAAAAGCGAATTTGAGTAGTTATGTTAGTCTGTTTGGTATAATAAACGCTTGCAGTCTGAGGCCAAACACTACGCACTTTTTGCGTTACTCGCTGCGCTCAAACAATAACACAAAAACTGCTCCGTATTTGGCCCAACTGAAGCGGGCGCTAGCTTCAAAAGGAGCACCCGATGAAGTTTCTTCTTACAATAGTATTGTGCATATTTATTTCAAATTCATATGCTGGTGACGGACACTCACTCAAAGAATCATGTGTAGAGGCTGAAAAATTATGGTCTGGTAAATTAGGGGACAAGGAAAAGGGGATGTACTGTATTGGTTTATTAAAAGGTATTGTTTCCGTAATGACTATTACCGCAAACTCATCAAATAAAGAGACTGCAAACCATCTAGGTATGTGTAATTCAGCAAAACCTCAACACTTTATTTCTACTGAGCAATCTATCACGACAGTTCTTAAATTTTTATATACCAACCCTGATAAATTAGAGCAACAGGACTTTGTTATTGCATTGAAAGCCATGAAAAAAGACTATCCCTGCACTAAATAAAGCTAACAAGAACAATAAACGGAAAATTTACAATTGGCGTTTTTTGTTCCTCAAGATTTTAGCCAACAAATTTTTTTGCCCATTATTAGGGCGTTGAAACCAACTGTCCCATACTTCCGATAATCCGAAACACCTTTGAATAAGTGACCGCCCAAACACGATTCTGTCCAGAGAGGTTCACAAACTTTAAAGCTCACCTGAATCTCAGATGAACGGCAAATACTGAATAAAACTTCCACTCGCAGTCCAATGAGGTGCTCGCAGTTTTGATTCTAACAATGTGCTGACTGCTAGGAGGTGCTAGCAGTTTCAGATCTCACATTCTGGTAACTGCTAGGAGGTGCTAGCAGTTTTAGATCTCGTGTTCTGGTACCTGCGAGGAGGTGCTCGCAGTTCTGATTCTTACAATGTGCTGACTGCTAGGAGGTGCTAGCAGTTTCAGATCTCGTGTTCTGGTAACTGCGCGGAGGTGCTCGCAGTTCTGATTCTTACAATGTGCTGACTGCTAGGAGGTGCTCGCAGATTTGATTCTAATAATGTGCTGACTGCTAGGAGGTGCTAGCAGTTTCAGATCTCGTGTTCTGGTAACTGCGAGGAAGTGTTCGCAGTTCTGATTCTAATAATGTGCTGACTGCTAGGAGGTGCTAGCAGTTTCAGATCTCGTGTTCTGGTAACTGCGAGGAGGTGTTCGCAGTTCTGATTCTAATAATGTGCTGACTGCTAGGAGGTGCTAGCAGCTCTGATTCTTACAATGTGCTGACTGCTAGGAGATGCTAGCAGTTTCAGATCTTACAGTTCTCTGTGATGAAGCCTGAGGATCATAGACTCATACGAGGTTCTCAACATTTTTTGGCTTCCATCCGTAACTCGAAATTGCCCCATTCCTTGTTAGTACAAACACTCTAAAGGCAGTTTTGAGCTATTTGAGGAAATTAGCAAGTGGAGCTACTGAGGTTGTTAGTCTTTTTAGAGTCAAGGACAACGTGTGCCTCATGTTGTTTTTCATAATGTTATGACCTTTTTTGTATGTATCGGCTATGTGCCTCTATCTATTTCTGGGTAAGACTAAGAAGGTAAAGTAGTGCTTTAAGTCAGCCTTCAAAAAAAACCGCACTCAAGTGCGGTTTATTCGATTCGGGTGATGAGATGATTACTTTGTCAGCTCAATCTTGATTTTGTCGAACAGTTCAAAGAAGCTGCCCATCAGTACCGCATCTTTCGCTACCGGGTAGGAGCTGAAGCCCACGTAGGCGAGATCATTTTGATAGTCGTAGTAAGCAATCTGACCATGGGTACCCACTTGCATAAATTGCTCTGCCTCTGGTTTTACTACCCAAAACTGGCTACGGTACTGACCGCTGTCGCCGAAGAAATCTTTGTAGTGTGCAAACGCATCGTTAAGCTGCTTCTGCGGGGTTACTAGGTCTGAGAAGAATGAGGCATCAATTATTTGCTCGCCCTGTTGAGTTTTACCTTTATTCATTACCAATTGAGCTACACGGGCGAAATCACGTAGGGTCAAGTTCAAACCACCCTGTGCTAGCGGCTGACCATATCCATCAGTGTTGAAAACAGCATCGTGCTCGGCGCCGATCTTGCTCCAGAATTCGTCTTCGAAGAACTGCTCTAGAGATTGACCCGTAGCGCCTTCGATGATCATTCCGAGAATCTCTGATTGCACAGAGGAGTAGGTGAACTGTGTACCGGTTGGTGCTACTTTTTCATCCACGTTCTGGCTTACAAAATCACGAACACCTTTAGGGTCGTTATCTAGACGAGGACGCCAGTTGATAGCGCGGTCCTGTATTCGAACATCAGAGTTGTCGTCATCGTAGTTTTCATCAAACTTGGTACCGTCACGCATATCCAATACATCACGCACAGTGACGTCCTTCCATGCCGGATTACCTACCAACTCTGGAACATACTTAGATGCCAAATCAGAATCTTCGAGCAAGCCTTGCTGCTTCGCGATTTGCGCCAGCATACCGATGATCGATTTGGTCGTCGAGAAGTTCATATGGCGCGTGTCTTTGTCCAGTTGGTTACGGTACGACTCGTGAACAATTTTACCCTTATGCAGTACCAGAAAACCGTTGCTCTGTATGCGACGCTCTAGCAGTTCGTCGGCAGAGATGATTGTACCTAGTGCTGGATCCTCAACTTGCAGGGTGTTCATGTCTAACTGCTGCTCAGCTTGTTGAAGCGGTGCAATTGGCCCGTCGCCCTTGGAGATGTGAAGCGACTGTAAAATATGCTCGGTTTTAGTGAAGGTGTACATGTTGTGCGGCGGGTAGTCCCAGCTGCTACGAATGTCGCCGGTCAGCTCACTCACAACACCATTGGCCTCAACTGGGCTTGGAGTAACTGCTAAAGCAGGCAGTGAGAGAGTGGCAGTTAATAAGATTGCGATGGTTGATTTTCTCATAATAAGTATCCTCTTTAGCGAAGGTGAATATTTGGTATGGAAGTCATTTTAATCAGTGATGAAAAATGCTATAAGCATTAAATATTCCATAAATGGAATGGTGGTAAAGTTATTCATGGAGAGTAAAGACGAGTCATGCTGGATATCCAGAACAGATGGCTGGAATGCCTGTTGGCCGCTGCCGAAACAGGCACTTTCAATAAAGCAGCTAAACGCTTAGGCAAATCACCTTCCACGGTGACGCGCTGGATCGGAGAGTTGGAAGATGTGCTGGGCTATGAAGTTTTTGATCGTCAAAGCAATGGCCTGGTTGTGGTGCTTAATGAACGGGGCAGAACACTGTTGCCTAAGGCAAAATTGGCGGTTGAGTATCAGTCGAAGTTGCAACAGTTTGCTCATTCGATGGCTGATGAAGAAGCGCCAATGCAACTGACTCTCAGTCTGAATGAGTATATGGCACCTACTGGAGCTGCTGAGATGCTGGCTGAGCTAAAGGATCAATGGCCACACATTCAACTGTGCCTAATGAATTCAGGGGCGCTGGATGTTCAACAAGCACTAGATAGCGGAGCAAGCGATATCGCGCTTGGGCATCACACCGACATCATCTATGCCGGCATGGGTGGAGCCATAGTCGGTGAAGAGGACATTATCTATGTCGCTCACCCTGGTAACGCGTTGGTTGAAAAACAGGATATAGGCAGCGAACAACTGCTGACCCAAACGGCGATCATCCCTGGCTCACGAGAGAGTTCGATTGAACCCAAGGGCTATGTATTCACCCACATGGATGTGTTGTACAGTACTGATCTTCAAACCACCCTGGCACTGGTTGCCGAGGGGCTGGGCATCGCAGTGATGCCTGAGTCTGCGGCGCGGGATTACATCAAGCAGGGGCGCGTGGTGGCACTGAATATGAACTGGCGTGAGTTCGACTCCAGCATCCGGCTGATGCTCTACTATCGGTTGGACTATCCCTATCCAGCGGTTATCGAGTTGATGGTGCAACAGCTCCGAGAGTGGTTTGGTTACAGATCACAATAAGTATAGGAAGCGTAAATGCGGAGTCTCATTTTTGTCAGTTACGTTAACCGAACTTTTGACGTGTTTTTCTCGATGACTTCGATTCTCTCAGTGCAAATGACGCTTAACCTGCGAAAATGCAGGTTGTGAGTCCGTGAGTTTAAATTCAACCAGATAGCGGACCTGTTAATGGTGCGAGAATAACCTCGCAGGTCAACTAGCCACCTTGCTACGTTGAAGGTTATCGCTATCTAACCAGTTTGGGAACACGGTAACTCCACTCCAACTATTTGTAATTACAATCGCCAATATTACTGTGAGTCATACTGTAACTCCCTTAGGCTCCGAGACCGTGATTCATGTACTTCTTATGTTGTAATGATCTGTTTGGCATATACGTTATCTATCAGCTTACTAACGTCCACTCTGTTGAGTTTGCCAGTAAAAATGCAAGCTACAGCCATGACCGGTTATGGCACTTAGTTGCCCTAAAGCAATAACTCATCTACGTCCTCGCATGCTCTGAAGCCGCTTTCGGCAAACACGTTTTTGTCCAGAGGCGTGTCAGCGTGATCATCGCTTGCCCCAAAGTGAGTTAGTGCAGTTCATCAGAAATTTGGGTTTTGGCTATTTCTAGTAGAATCTAGTATGAGACTCCATCAGCAATTAATCCGGCTGCCCTTATCTAGTTTGACTGCTTAGAACGCATATCCTCCAATGTAGGTTACTAAGAGATGTTTTTAAACTAATTTCTCGCTGTTGCTAAAATTGCTTGCAGTAATCTTCGCCTTTGACTTACCATCACGATGATATGAAAGCTTTGTTTTTGATCTTTGTGTTTTGCTTACAAATGGTATCCGGCGTTTCTAGCGCTTCGGAGCATTCTTCGCATGCGCAAAAACATAGTGCCGATCAAGAGATAATGCACATGACTATGGATTGCCATAATGATGGCAATATTCCTGACAATGAGAATAAATCTAAGCTGGATGACTTATGTAAGTTAGATTGTCAGTTGTCATTGTGTGCTGCAACGCCTGCATTCATATCTTCCAGCCTACACTTCATACCGCAGCCACAAAGTGCAGCGACCAGTTTTTACACTTTTAATCTCCACCCGTCTTTACAGGAACTACCCTTCAGACCCCCTCTTACTGTTTGATTTAGTTAACTATTTTTTTTAAATCAACAGTAAGGAAGAAACATGTTTATTCCCTCTTGCAAAGAGGTTGTGCTTGTCGTCGCGCTATCGACAAGTGCCACGGTGATAGCCGCCCCTTTAAATATTGAACGTGCAGTAGAGCTAGCGCTTAGTAGCGATCCCTCTGAGAATTTATATGCTCAGCGACAACAACAAATTTCTGCCATGGGTGTGCAGAGTGGTCAGCTAAAGGACCCTATGATCAGGTTAGGTCTCGCGAACCTACCCACTGATAGCTTCAAATTTGACCAAGACCCTATGACTCAGCTGAGTGTTGGGCTTGCCCAAGAGTTTAGCCGAGGCAATACCCGTGAGCTAAGCGGCCAGCGTTACCAAATATTGGAGCAGCAAACTGGCTATCAAGCTGCTGAGCGTCGCTTGGAACTTAGCCAGCAAATCCGACAAATGTGGTTAAGTGTGCGTTTCGCTAATACGGCACAACATCTTTTAGCCGAAAACAAGCAATTGTTCGCTCGCAATGTTGAGCACGTGCGTGGCCAGTTTGAATTGGGCTACAAGCAAAGCCAAGACCTGTTCCAAGCAGAGCTACAACTAAGTAAGTTTGATGAGCAGATTGCTGCCTTTTCCCAGCAAGAACAAGCCTATCGAGGACAGTTAGCAACGTGGCTTGGCGCTCAGGCTTACCAACCATTTGATAGCGCACTTCCGCAATGGGATGCCACCGCTAATTATGCAGAGCAAGCCAATACCGAACACTACACACTGCTGTCGCAGCACCCTCTGGTGTTGGTGAAACAAGCCGCCATTGACGAGGCTGAAAAACAAATCGAAATCGCCAATGAGGCTTACAAGCCCGCCTTTAAAGTTGAAGTTGGATATGGCCATCGAAACAGTCGTGATATGGATGGTAGTGCTCGTCCCGATTTGGTTTCTGGTTTTTTGTCTATGGACGTCCCATTGTTCACCGATAAACGTCAAGACCAGGCGGTTATTTCAGCTACACGTGGCAAGGGTGTGAAGCAAGCAGAGCGCGACCTAGTGCTAAAAAACATGAATGGTAGGCTCAATGGTCAGGTTGCACAGGTACAAAACCTTAACCTGCGCTTAGCTCGCTATCAGCAAACTTTGTTGCCACAAGCCCAAGCTAATACCCAAGCCGCTATCCAAGGTTATCAATCTAATACAGTGAGCTTTGATCTAGTGGTCAAGGCTTTCATGGATGAAACTGCCTTGCAGTTGGAGTTTGAACAGTTACAAACCCAGCAGTACCAATCCCTTGCCCAAGTCCGTTATTTTCAGGCCCTGTAGGAGTAGAACCGAATGAATAAATTTGTATTAAGCAGTCTATTTCTAGCCCTTGGCTTGGGCGGAGGTTACTTCGCAAATAGTTTGATACAGCACCAGCATAGTGCGGGTAGCCACGCAGACCTCAATACCTCGGGAGAAGCTGAGCCACTTTACTGGGTAGCACCAATGGACCCTAACTATCGCCGTGACAAGCCGGGCAAATCTCCTATGGGGATGGACCTGATCCCAGTTTTTGAGGAAAACCAATCTGCTAGCCAACCCGGCTTAGTCACCATCGATCCGAGTGTTGAGAATAACCTAGGTGTGAGAACTGCCAAGGTTGAGCTGAACAGTTTCGCCACGGCCATTGAAACCGTGGGCACACTAAACCTGAACGAGAATACCCAGTGGCAACTTAATAGCAGGGTTGCAGGTTGGGTTGAAAAGCTGGCGGTAAAAGCAGAGGGCGAGCGTGTTGATGCAGGCCAATACCTTATGTCTATTTACTCTCCGGAGTTGGTTAAGGCCCAAGATGACTTACTCAATGCCCTGAACATGGGTAATAAGCGTTTGATTGAGTCAGCTAAGACTCGACTCAATGTACTGGGTATGTCTGATCAGCAAGTTAAGCGCGTGACCAATAAGCGTCGTAGCGAGCAGCTAATTGAACTATATGCCCCTAGCTCAGCTTACATCACTAAGCTTGGTGTTAGGGAAGGCGCTTACATTACCCCCACTACCACGCTAGTTGATGCCGGAGCCTTGGACAGCATTTGGTTAATCGGTGAATTATTCGAGTCGCAAGCAGGCTTAGTGGCGCAGGGTGACCGAGTAGAAATGCGTGTGGATAGCTACCCCGGACAAACCTGGCAAGGTCAAATTGACTACATCTATCCCAACCTTGACCCGCAAACTCGCACCCTGCGTGTTCGCATGGAGTTTGCCAATGATGACGAGCGGCTCAAACCAAATATGTATGCTCGAGTCAGTGTCTCCTCGGCACAAGCGAGCCAAGTATTAACCATTCCTAGCGAAGCGGTGATTAGAGGCGGCCGCTTTGATCGCGTAGTAATGAAACGAGGCGCAGGAAAGTATCAAAGCGTACGAGTTGAAGTAGGTCGCGAAAGCCAGGGGCAAGTGGAAATACTTGAAGGCTTGATGAGTGGTGACACTATCGTGACCAGTGCCCAATTTATGTTGGATTCTGAATCTAGCTTGAGCGCTGATTTCAGTCGCATTGGCCCCCCAGATCGGCTTACCGAGTCGGTAGTGGCAAGTGGTGTGGTAATGGCGGTAAAAGACGGAACCCTCACTATTGCCCATGAACCCGTACCTGAGTGGGAATGGCCAGGTATGGTGATGGACTTTCCATTGGAACAGGCTGAAATTACCGAGCAGATCGTGCCGGGAAGAGAACTCAAATTTACCATTAACAAACAAGACAATCAGTTTCCCATTTCCAAGCTTGTTCCAGGTGACTTGAATCCTGATGCATTGAAGCAATCAGCGATGGGTCATGACCACAGTAGTATGGATCACAGCTCCATGGACCACTCTCAAATGGACCACGGCAGTATGGATCACAGCACCATGGACCACTCTCAAATGGACCATGGCAGTATGGATCACAGCACGATGGACCATTCTCAAATGGACCACGGCAATATGGAACACAGCACGATGGACCATTCTCAAATGGATCACAGCAACATGGACCATTCACAGATGGGGCATCGTCCACAGCAAAATGCGGATATCGATACAAGCTCCTTAGTGGATGAAGATTTGGATTGGCTGGATTTTGATGATGAAGAGGGAGAGCAGTAATGATCCCTAGTATTATTCGTTGGTCGATACACAATCGTTTTTTAGTCTTGGTCTCGACGCTCGCTATTTTGGTCTACGGTGGTTTCGCCATCAAAAATACGCCCGTCGACGCCATCCCGGACTTGTCAGATGTGCAGGTCATCATTAAGACCTCGTATCCAGGCCAAGCTCCACAGGTGGTTGAAGATCAGGTTACCTATCCCTTGACCACCGCCATGTTATCAGTACCGGGTGCGCAGACCGTGCGTGGCTACTCCTTCTTTGGTGATTCCTATGTCTACATCATTTTTGAAGATGGTACCGATATTTACTGGGCACGTTCGCGGGTACTAGAGTACTTATCGCAAGTCGCACCTAATTTGCCGGCAGCAGCAAAGCCCGCGCTAGGGCCTGATGCTACTGGGGTTGGCTGGGTATTTAGCTATGCCTTGGTCGATCGCACCGGTCAGCATGATCTTAGTCAGTTACGCAGTATTCAGGATTGGTTCTTGAAATACGAGCTGCAAACGGTTGCTGGTGTTAGTGAGGTAGCAACGGTCGGTGGAATGGTGAAGCAGTATCAGATAAGCATCGATCCCGATCGCTTGCGTGCCTACCAACTGAGCCTGCCGCAGCTAAAGAATGCGATTTCCCAAGGGAACCAAGAGACCGGCGCTAGCGTGATTGAAATGGGTGAAGCCGAGTACATGGTACGCAGTAGTGGCTACATCAGTTCTATCGAAGACTTGCAACAATTACCATTAAAGCTCAACCCACAAGGTACCCCCTTGCTACTGGGTGATGTTGCCGATATTCAAATAGGGCCACAGATGCGCCGAGGACTCTCAGAGCTTGATGGCGAGGGAGAAGTGGTCGGTGGCGTAGTGGTGATGCGCTACGGGGAAAATGCCCAACAGGTCATTGCAGCTGTTAAAGACAAGCTAGACAGTTTGAGCACTTCACTGCCCGATGGCGTAGAAATTGTCACCACCTATGACCGCTCTGGCTTGATTGAACGTGCTGTAGAAAACCTCAAAGACAAATTGATTGAAGAGTTTGTTGTAGTGGTCTTAGTGTGTGCGGCCTTCCTGTTCCATATCCGCAGCTCACTGGTGGTATTGGTTAGTTTGCCCGTGGGGATCATTATCGCCTTCATCGTGATGAGTTGGCAGGGCATCAACGCCAACATCATGTCGTTGGGAGGCATCGCCATCGCCATTGGCGCGATGGTTGATGGAGCCATCGTAATGATTGAAAACGTGCACAAGCACATGGAGAAAACCGAGCTTACCGATGCCAATAGGTGGGAAGTGATAGGCAAAGCGGCTTCAGAGGTAGGGCCTGCCTTATTCTTCTCCTTGTTGATTATTACCTTCAGCTTCGTGCCAGTCTTTGCCTTGCACGGCCAAGAAGGCAAGATGTTTTCGCCTTTGGCTTACACCAAGACCTACGCCATGGCGGCGGCCGCTGGCTTGGCTATTACGCTAGTGCCGGTACTTATGGGTTACTTCATACGCGGCAAGGTGATAGCCGAGCATAAGAACCCATTGAATCGGCTTCTGATTGCCAGCTATAAGCCACTCCTCAACCTCAGCTTGAAAGCGCCAGTACTGGTGCTGCTTATCGCTGTTGGCCTTATTGGTGTGGGCTTATACCCTGTCAACAAGATTGGCAGTGAGTTTATCCCGCCATTGGACGAGGGTGACTTGATGTATATGCCAACCACCTATCCTGGGATAAGCATTGGTAAAGCGCGAGAAGTCTTGCAGCAAACTAATAAGCTGATTAAGACAGTGCCAGAAGTAGAAAGAGTGTGGGGCAAAGTAGGCCGTGCCGAAACGGCCACCGACCCTGCACCTCTTACCATGATTGAAACCTTCATTACGCTTAAGCCGCGTGAGCAATGGCGTGAGGGCATGACCACAGACAAACTGCGCCAAGAGCTTGATAACTTGGTGAACTTCCCTGGATTAACCAATGCCTGGGTAATGCCGATTAAAACCCGTATCGATATGCTTGCGACTGGGATTAAAACGCCTATTGGCATCAAAATATCAGGCGAAGACCTCAGTGTAATTGAGACCATTGGTAAAGACATTGAAGACATCCTTGGTCAAGTTCCTGGCACCTCCTCCGCATACGCTGAGCGTGTTGCAGGTGGACGCTATGTAAAAGTAGATATTGACCGAATTGCAACTGCTCGCTACGGCCTCAACATCGCCGATGTGCAAGCCGTTGTTTCTACAGCAATTGGCGGGATGAATGTGTCTGAGACAGTGGAAGGCTTAGAGCGCTACCCAATCAACTTACGCTATCCCCAGCGTTACCGCGACAGCGTAGAGCAACTGAAACTATTGCCTGTGGTCACGCCAAGTGGACTGCGATTGACCCTTGGTGATGTGGCAGCGGTTTACGTTGAAGACGGGCCCCCGATGATTAAGACCGAAAACGCACGCCCTAATGGCTGGATCTTCGTTGATATTGAAGGCCGTGACTTAGGCAGCTACGTACAAGATGCTAAGCAGTACGTGCAAGAGCATCTAACTCTGCCTGCGGGCTATTCAGTCAGTTGGTCAGGGCAATATGAATACATGGAACGCGCAGAAGCCACCTTGAAATTGGTGGTACCGGCAACACTCGCCATCATCATGTTGCTGTTGTACATGGCCTTTAGGCGAGTAGGTGAAGTGCTACTAATCCTAGGCACATTGCCCTTAGCGATGATTGGCGGCGTTTGGCTCATGTACCTATTGGGTTACAACTTCTCCATCGCCGTTGGCGTGGGTTTCATCGCTCTAGCGGGGGTAGCTGTAGAAATTGGCGTCATCATGCTGATTTACCTTAATCAATCACTTGAAGAGACCTTGTCCAAAAACAGCATTATTACCAAGCAACAATTACGCATAGCCATTGTTGAAGGCGCTGGTTTGCGCGTACGACCGGTGATGATGACCGTAGCCACGGTGATCATAGGCCTGATTCCGATTATGTATGGTGAAGGCACCGGCTCCGAAGTTATGCAAAGAATTGCTGCACCGATGATCGGCGGTATGGCCTCAGCGGTGGTATTAACCCTGCTAGTGCTGCCCTCAGTTTATTACTTATGGAAGCGCGTATCTCTGCGCAAACTAATTAACGAATAACATTTGAGGAATATCTATTATGAAAAAACTAGCTTCAATATTTGTCGCATCCATCCTTACGCTTGTGAGCGTTACAGCCAATGCCCACAGTGAACACTGTAAAGACACTAAGCTTGGCTTGGTTATGGAGGACATGAAATCTGAGCTTAAAGCCTACGTTGATGCATTCAAAGCTGATGACAAGACAGCTATGCAGCAACATGCAGCACAACTGATTATTAATGCTAAAGAAGCCAAGCAACTGATCCCACTGAAATTGCAAGATAGCGAACATCACATGGCTGAGCATGATGATCATATGGCAGAGATGGCTAACGTAGACCACTCAGATATGAACCATTCAAGTATGGATCACAGTAACATGCCAGATATGGAAGGTATGGACCACAATACCCATATGGCACATATGAGCTATATGAAAGGTATGGATGAACTGTTGGTGTTATTTGGCCAACTACAACAAGTTGAAGACAAGAAACTCGTCAAAAACACTCTAATCGAAGTGAAGAAGCACAGCAAACGAAGCCATAAAGAATTTCGTATGAGTTGTGACAAATAGCTATTAATTGGCCGTCATAAATTGGCGGCCTCGCAAAACTCCTAAAGCACCTCAGGCAAAGAGTAAGAGGGTGATGATGAATGTTAAACAAAAAGTTTTGGTGTGGGACAGGTTTATTCGTTTTTATCACTGGCTGCAATTAGCTCTGCTAGTCGGCTTGTGGTTAAGTATGAAGTACGATGAAGTTGATTTGCACATGCAGCTAGGTTTGGCACTCTTGGCTTTGCTTCTGGTTCGATTCATCTGGGGCTACTTTGGTAGTGAAACCGCGCTGTTTAAGTCACTACAGCTTCACCCTAAAGGTGCACTCGATGAACTCAAACAAGAATTGGGCGGCTCAGAAAGCATACATATTGGCCACTCTTACCTCGGTTCTTATATGGTGCTAGCTTTATGGATACTGCTGTTAATACAACTTCTATCAGGCTTGTTTAATTCTGATGACATTCTCTCTGATGGACCCTTATATGCCTATGTGGGCGAAGAATACTACGAATGGTTTAAAGCCCTCCATTCAAGTAACGTCGATTACTTATTTGCGCTTATCGCAATTCACATACTGGCGATTGGATACTTTTGCTTAAGGAAGCGTGGTTACTTGAGAGCTATGTTCAGTGGTTATAAGAATAAAGATATTGCAAGCAAACCTAACATCAAGCCTGGGCTTTGGCCGATATTGGCAGCTAGTCTGCTGATAGCATTGACCTTAGTTTTCTAAATCGTAAACAACTACTGAATGAAAAGACCTTGAGCGTGACTCAAATTAGCTGTTTTTTTGATCTAACTTATCATATAGATAAGTTGGGTTTGCGAGAATAAGAGTGAGAACAGTTACTATTTTTTATTAGAATTCTTACTTACAGGGATGGTAAATAAGTTTATGGATCACCAACATCAAGCCGCTTTTGATATTAGCAGCCAAGCTCACCAACACGATTTTTCTCACCACACCAATCAAGGTGAACAGCGTACATTAATTGTATTAACGCTTACTGCCATTGCCATGATAGTTGAAATTGTTGCTGGAACTTGGTTTGGCTCCATGGCTTTGCTTGCTGATGGATGGCACATGGGGACTCACGTTGCTGCATTCGCGATAACTATCTTCGTTTATCGATATGCTCGCAAGCACGTAAACAACCCCAAGTTCAGCTTTGGTACCGGAAAAGTCAGCTCGCTTGGAGGTTTTGCCAGTGCAATTGCTTTAGCGGTAGTTTCTCTTCTCATGATAATTGAGTCGATTACTCGCTTCTTCGAACCACAAGCGATTGCCTTTAATCAAGCGATTTTAGTTGCTGTTATTGGCTTGTTAGTTAACTTAATAAGTGCTTGGATTCTCAAAGATGATCACCATCATCACCATGACGAAGAACACAGCCACTCTCACCAAGATCACAATCTACGCGCAGCATACATGCACGTACTGGCCGACGCACTAACATCATTACTCGCTATATTCGCACTACTCGCTGGCAAATACGCTGGGCTTAATTGGTTAGACCCAGTAATGGGTATTGTGGGAGCTCTAGTTATAAGTAAATGGGCTTGGGGCTTAATATCATTAACAAGTAGCCACTTACTCGACCAACAGTGTCAAACCACTGAGAACCGTGTGCGTGAAGCTTTGAAAGACGAAGAGATAGAAATCACAGATTTGCATGTTTGGCACCTCGGAGAGAAGTCACTTAGCACTGTAATCTCAATAAGTAGCGAAGCACCTCGTTCGTTGATAGCCTATAAGCAGCTGTTACAACATATTCCCAAGCTTAGACATGTAAGTATCGAAGTTCATAAGTAGTACTCAAAGTTTTACTTTAAAAAAAGCCATAGAGTCGCTTATTTTAACCGAGTGCTAACTCGTTATTGTCCAAAGACGAGCTAGAGCGTCTTATCCAGTGGTTGGTTGAGCAAGCTACCCCTAGATATTTGAATTACATTCAGCACCCTAGTTGTGCAAAAATTTCATTACTTTCAGCTAAGCCTCTAGGAATGGCATATGGCACTATAGCCCTTAATTCAGAGATTGTTTTCTTTGTTGTGCAGTAGTCTGTATTTCTGGTTGTTTGTTGGTTCATGAGAAACGCGGCAGAGTTGCCTTTATCATCATATATAATCTTGTAGTAATCAGATGGTATTGCATGGGCTTCATCGGCTTTTGGTAAGCCTTCCATTTCGTTACGGTAGAGCGGGCCTGTAATAACATATAGATTTTCACGAAACCCAACAGCATCTCTAACCGCTTCTTCTAGGTTTTTCCAAGGGCCCTGGTTTAAACCTTTAGCTTGAGGCGTAATATTGGATAAATAGTTAAGGGTAGGCCAGTAGCGACTTCCCACAAAACTTGCTAGTGGAGCTTGGTGTCCACGGTCAATATCGAGCTTACTTGACGCTCCACTATAGTCACCTTTTTCCAGTCGCTCATTTTCATCGAGTAAAGGATTGTTTTTCCACGTTCTGTTGGTTGTTGTTCCAAAGTTAAGTATATCCACTTCATAAGCCACCCAATCGGCAAACTGCGTTTTCTTACTTTGGGAGAGTGTGTATAGCCGTTCAAAGATGACGACATTTCCTTCAATATCTAGACTTGGGCAGCCGATGGGGCAGTTTGGTGTACGGAATTCAGATGCGTTCACGTACCCCGAGACTAATAGCGGAATTGCTATCCATGCTTTCATTCTAAATCCTTTAGATAGGGTTTAGTTTAAATCTAACATAACTATCAATATGGTTGTAAGTTGATAATGACTCATTGATGGGTAATTGCATGCCTGAAAGGTAGGCCTAGTAAAAACACGCTCAGGCACTAGCTATCATTTGGAGTCTAAGCTGGTACTGGCTCAAGTGCCCCCTTATTACAGCAATTACTAGTTTCTCTTTTTGCGGAACGCCTCTATAATAACTGTATATATATCCAGTGATGATTTAAATGAAAGTAATCCCTATTTCCGCGAGTGCTGGCCTTACGGGTTTTGAGTCCCCCGCGACAGAATATTCACAACTCCCACTGAGTTTAGATGACCTGCTTATTGAGCATCCATCTGCCACATTTATCGGTTTAGCGTCCGGAGACTCAATGTTGGGTAGCGGTATACACGATGGAGATGTATTGATTGTTGACCGTCACGTCCATGTTGAGAGTGGCGATGTAATTGTCGCGAATATCAATGGTGAGTTTGTGTGTAAGATTATCGATAAATCAAGACGTATGCTGCTATCAGCCAACGAACACTATAGTCCCGTCGCAGTTAGTAGCTGTGATAGGTTCACTGTAGAAGGCGTCGTTATTCGCTCTATACGCTGTCATCGTCCCTCTCGTTTATTGAAACTGCTTTAATGTTTGCGCTTGTTGATGCCAATAGCTTTTATTGTTCAGCAGAAGCGGTGTTTCGCCCTGATTGGCGCAACAAACCAATCATTGTATTGAGTAATAACGATGGTTGTGTAGTCGCTGTAAATCGTTTGGCCAAAGCTATTGGTATTGAGCGCTTTAAGCCGTTTTTCCAGATTAAATCATTGTGCGAAAAACACGGTGTCATTGTTTGCTCGTCTAACTATGAACTATATGCAGATTTATCGATGCATATGATGCAAATCATTGGCGCATTTGCTCCAAAGCAACATGTATACAGTATTGATGAAACCTTCATAGATGTATCAAATGCCCGTGAGGCACTATCCCCGTTTGATGTTCTGGGAAAGCAAATCCGACGAGCTGTCTGGAAAGAAGTGCGTTTACCCGTTTGCGTGGGGTTTGGAGAAACGCTGACGCTGTGTAAGGTCGCTAATCATGCTGCTAAACGTCTACCAGGATTCGATGGAGTGTGTGTGATTGAGAACAATGAACAAAGAGACCGCATTTTATCTAAAATGTGTGTGTCCGATGTTTGGGGAGTTGGACGAAAGCTAAGTGTACGCCTCAAAGACATGGGAATAACAACTGCGCTCAAACTAGCAAAGATGCCACCGAAACTTGCCAAGCAGCATTTCAGTGTGGAAATGGAGAGAACGATTCTCGAACTTAATGGGGTATCCACAAAGTCATGGGATGAAGTGCGAGCGAATAAGCAGCAGATTTTTTCAACGAGAAGTACTGGCCAACGAATACTGGAGCTGCAATCGTTGATGCAAGCCTTTTCCCTGCATGTAAGTAGTGCATGTTTAAAAGCAAGAGAGCAAGGTAGCGTAGCTGGTGCGATTCTAATCTTTGCACATAATTCGCCGTTTGATGATGGTATTAGTCGTGGTTTTAAGCAGGTATTACGGACAGCTTGTCCGACTAACGATAGCATTGTGATGAGTCAGCTGGTGTCACAAGCAATTCCCCAACTATTTATTCCAGGTGTCAAATACTACAAAGTCGGCGTAGGCCTTATGGACTTAACTAATGAAAAACACCAGCAGCTGGATATGTTTACGGCAAAGCCGGGCCGACCAGAATTGATGAAGGCGGTTGATGCTTTAAATCAACGCTATGGTAGCGACACATTGTTTTTAGGCTCACAAGGTATCAGCCCCAAATGGCATATGCGAAGGGATATGCTCACACCTCAATACACGACGGATTGGCATCACATTCCGCGTATTCGCTGCAAATAAAAGTCTAGTAAAGTCCAAGGCTTACCTGCTGCATAATTCAGAGTTCTTTCTTTATCGTTAGCTAAAAATGTTCCATATTCGGGGATGTGTTAATTGCGATACTAGCAAATATGGAAATTTAATTTAGTAATATAAATATTGTGAGAGGGTGATTATTAATTATTGTTTTCATCTTCACTAGGATTCCTTTAACGGTGTTTAACTCGTTAACGTATTTGGAGAGTTTGTATAACAATGTTTGATTATCAAAATAAAAAAGTAGTAAACGAGTAGCTTAAAGCTTAACTTCAAGTTGCGTAAATCTAATAAATGATGATCGAAAAAGACGGCGAAAAGAAAAGGAGGTAGCGTAACTATAATCTTGGGAAATAAATTAAAAACAGAGGCTTATATTAATTAAAACGTTATATTTTATTGACGAAAGAGAGTGCGTGCACTATATTGATGTCAGGCTTTGACGTTACTTAAAGAGCGACAATAGTCATGCTAGCTACACGCTCTGTGCGTGATTTAAACAAAAATAGTCACCGGCTAATACTCGCTTTGTCATATAAAACAGGACTTCCCAGTCTTTGCTAGTACGGATTTTCTCAACATTTCTAAACTATCCTCTTTGACTTAATTAACTTAAAGCCCCAAGTATCAAACATATTGTCTATTACTTAGGTTACGACCTTTTAGGCATCAGGGAGAGTGTGCATGAGATTTATAGAAGTATCAGAAGACCCATTTTATGAGCTTGAATATAGATCTTCTGGACAAGGAGGCAAGGTTCGTGAAGTTGTGCTTCCGTTTTATAAAGCGATAGTTGATGAGTTACCCGATGGGATTACTTCTTTTGTGATTAGTTCTGATCTCCAAGGGCGTGAACAAAACAAAAAAACAAATCGACTTGTTGGTGAGGTAGTAGCAGAAGAGTTAAGTCTGTTATCTGAGTTGGGTGAAATACCATCGATTAGCTTTGTCGCATTGGCCGGGGACTTTTATGACTATCCGCAGCTTCATAAAGTAGGCGGCACTGGTGACGTAACGAACGTTTGGAATGCATTCGCTAAAGAATTTCCATTTGTTGTGGGCGTGCTTGGAAACCACGATATCGTTAAGGAACAGCATCTGGCCTCGAATACTATTGTGCTAGACGGTAGTAGTAAAAAATATTTGGGTGTTCGCATTGGCGGCGTATCAGGCATTATTGGGCGCAGTGACAGAAATCAAAGAAAATCAAAGCAGGAGTTTATGAGCGCTCTAGCAAAAGTCACAACTGTTAAAAACGACCTCATACTTTTACATCAAGGTCCAGAGGATACTTCAAATAGCCAGTTAGGTGACCTTGAAATCACAAACTATTTATTGTCAAAAAGTAAAAGCATCGTTGCTTTCGGGCATAGTCATTGGAGCAAACCGTTTATCGAAATCGGTAAAAATCAAGTACTCAATGTCGATAAGAGGTTGTATCTAGTAACCACAGCTAATTCAGTTAAGGCCTGAGAATCTTAGGCTCGTTCTAGATTCTTAATATTCGGCTCATCTGTAACTCGAAATTGCCCCGAAATCAGTTAACTCGACCAGCGCCTCATTCTTCAATTTAAGTACTTGCAATAATTATACTAATGGACGTAAAAGGCAAGACGCGACCCCACTAGTTTGGTTTCCATTCGGTGTGATTTTTAGATAGCGCATGTTTAGTACCAAGTTTTAGTACAATGAGCCAAGTTACGATTCTAGATACAAAAAGGGCGATAACTGGATGGTGAACAGCAACTAATTGGATTTATTTAGTTAATTTGTGATGTGCACTAAATTTACGCTTGGGTTACAAATCGAAATTCGTAACCCAAACGTATGTTAATACGACTACTAGGGTAAGTTTGGTATTACTTCTGGATTGTCTATGGCATATGACTCAAACTTATCTTGGATTTCACTAATTTGTGTCCATCTCACAGTGCCAGCAGGTAGTAGTTGTGCATTGTCGTTAATTATACCTATTAGTAAATTCTTAATTACTGCGTAGATATCTTCATTTTTCAGCATGTTAATGGCATTCTCTGGTTTTCCCGTACCAATACCACATTCAAAATATGCAGTTTCAAAATCAATGATAGAACCGTAAACGCTTGATAAGTTGCTCATTTCATTCATTATTTTTGAGTTGTTAGACCAAGCGGGATTTTTTTCAATTCTTAGCTGTTTTGATTTAATACCTTCTGAATTTTTTATCCAACGGCTTTTCAATATTTCCATCGAATCGATGTCATGAAGGACAAAGTATTCCTTATTAAAATGATTAAGAATTTTCATAAACATTGAAACTTGTACTTTTCCCCCACACCTTAATATGAGTAAATCATCAAACATGTTGTCGTTATTAGCTTTGGCGTCACTTATTATTTTACCAAAAGCAGAATACTCAGTGTCACCCTCGACCAATAAAACACGTCCACCAAAGAAAAACTCCATAACATCGGGGTTTAAGAGGTTTAGTAGTTTTAACGATTCAGTTTCATCTTCGGTAAATGTAATGTCATTTGGTTTAAATAATGTAGTGGCAACTACGTTGTTTCCTGAATTCTCAACTCGAATGATTTTCGTGTGATCTCTTGTTAGATCAATAAAACTTGGTGAATGCGTCGTTATCATAACCTGCCAGTTATCATTACTTTCTGCAATATCATAAAGCATATCACGTGTTTCCCGACATGCTGATGGGTGCAAACTTAATTCAGGCTCATCGAGTAATAACAGGTGAGATTTTATGTTACCTAGTGGCTTGTATTTCTTGCCTTTATCTATCGATTCAAAACCAAGTTCTGCGATCTTCTTAAGTACAGCCCATAATAGTGTGCGTCTAGCACCGCTACCGTGATTTGATATTGGAAACATATGGGCATCTCTTCCAAAGCTAACCTCGACTTCTTTGGAGTCAAATATTTTTAGATTTGAATCAGCTATATCATCTTCAGCGATAGAAATGTTTAATTTATGGTTTGGGACAATTTTTGACGCATATGTAGATATATCTTTCGCTAAATCATCTAAAGTAACTTTAGTTTCAGCAACAAACTCTGCTTTAAGGGTATTAATTTGATCATATAAAGAGGAGAAATCATGCTCTCCAGTGAGAGGACAAAATTCTCTGATTTTTTGTTCCAGCAATACGTCGACCAAAATCCCTTTGATTGAATTGCTTTGAGTATCAGGGTTATCAAAGGTGCCGATTAAGTGGGCTTTTGGGCGTTTTTTTCTAGATGCATTATCAGAAGCCCACGGTTGGCGGGGAGCTTCATCTGTTTCGTTAGGGTAACGCCCTAAATCAACTCTAAATCCTAACCTTTTTGGGGCTTCTGCTGGCTTCTCCCAAGTAAAAATTTCTTTTACCCTTACAAGCCCAGTACCGTCGGGATCTTTATCTATACTTTCCCAAAACTTTGCCCCAGGCTTGTCTGAGTCCGAACAAATAGTATGAAGCTCTATTGCTGGCAAATTATTGATATCATTAATTATATTATTGTGGAAATCTTCTTTCGATAGTTTCTCACCGTTCACCGCTGCGTAATATGCTTTTAGGATAGTACTCTTGCCGAAATTATTACCACCTACAAGAATAACAATGTCATCCAATTCTATTTCAACTGGTTTAGAGCCTATTGAACGAAAGTTCTTGATGATCAATTTTTCTAATTTTACCGACATTTCAACTCCAAAAAACACACGAGGGAAATGCATTATTGCATATCAATAGTGCGCATAAAGTGTTGAGCGAAACACTTTGTTAAGTTGGTGATAGATAACACAAAAAAGTCGATGGCTGTTCACTCTTATCTTTGTTGAACAATCAGTTCAGTATATAATTGGTGTTAACTCTGTATCATACAGGCATCAACATGAATCACTGCCTCAGCAACGAAGAACTTGAACATATAGCTAAAGTTGTAAAAGAAGAAATCTTCGTCCCACGTAATCAAAGAAATGTTACAGTGTTTTTGTGCGGCGCAGATATCACGAATCGTGACACCGCTCGTTCAAAAATGGCTACAGTGTTTAGCAATTATCCACGCTATGAATTGCTATATCCTGAAGATTTGTTTGATGACTTACTTGCAGGGCAAGGGCAACACAGTTTACTCAAGCTTGAGAACCTGCTTGCGGAGAGCGTTGATGCAATCGTTCTTTTCCCTGAAAGTCCTGGTTCATTTGCTGAGATAGGTGCTTTTTCAAATAATGAATCTTTAGCACAAAAAATGATTGTTTTATCAAATAGAAAATACAAATCTGACAAGAGCTTTATAAACTATGGACCATACCGTTTAGTAAGAGATTCAGGTACAGGTAAAGTCCTACATATAAATTATGATCATCTTTCCCATACAGATGAAGCTCGTAAGATATACAAGCAAGTCAATGATAATATTACGAATATAAGAAAATTTCACCCTGTTGAAAAGAACGTAGCTAATATTTTAGAAGCTGAACATTTCATACTTCCATGTGTATATCTTATCGATCAAATCAGTAGAGCTACATTGGCAAAGTTAATTGGCTATGCTACTGAGCAAGATAAAACTCTTTGTGAAATTGCAACTAAATCATCATTAGGACGACTAGCCGATAATCGTTACATAGCCCGAACACCCAATGGTTATCAAGTGACAAAGAAAGGTTCTGAATATGTCAGAAAGTCCTTTTCTAGTAGTAGGTTAGACAAGGTTAGATTAGAGCTACTTAATGCTGAAAATCGTGGTAATGCAAGAGTGTCCTATGATAGGATTACATCTGGCAGATACCCTTAGCATATAGTGAACCTAGTTCATTGGATTGTGTTTCGCAGTCCTGTATCAAAACCAGTGTGACGGCGCATTTAACTGTGCCGTGAAAGAGTACAGTAGTCTCTTTAACGGCACAGTGAAATCCGTATCTTAAGACGTAAGGGTATCTCGCCAAATGACTTCCAAGAGTGTTTATCAGCTTAGAAATGTTGGATTGCCAGCATTAACATCTATCGACGATTTCGCATCAGAGACTCGTCTCAGTCTAGGTCTAGTGAGACGACTATCATATTCATCAGACTCCTTTTATAAAACTTATAAATTACCAAAAGCCAATGGTGGGAGTCGAACCGTTGCTCAACCCTCTAGGGCACTAAAAGCTGTACAGGCATGGATCTTAAGGAATGTTCTAGATGAATTATCATCATCACCGTATTCTAAAGGTTTTGAAATTGGTACATCTATACTTGATAATGCTACGCCACATGTAGGTTCAAACTATATTTTATCTCTAGATTTAGAAGAGTTCTTTCCAAGCATATCAGCATCTAAAGTATATGGCGTGTTCTCATCTGTTGGTTACAATAAAGAAATGGCAACACTTCTTACAAATTTATGTGTATATGATGGATATCTTCCTCAAGGAGCACCAACATCACCAAAGTTAGCAAATCTAATTTGCTCAAAGCTTGATGCTCGAATTTATGGTTATGCAGGACCAAAGGGAATAACCTATACCCGGTACGCTGATGATATAACACTTTCCGCTAACACAGCTATAAAAATACAAAAAGCAAAGCAATTTATAAATACTATTATTTCTAGTGAAAATTTAGTAATAAACAAAGAAAAGACAAAGCTATGTGGAACTAGAAGGCAAAAGAAAATAACAGGGCTAATTTTATCTCAAAATGGTGTTGGGATAGGTCGTGATAAATATCGAGATTTAAGAGCGAAAATACATCACATATATACAGGGAAAAGCAACAATGTTAACCATGTGAATGGGTTGCTATCATTTACATACGCAGTTGATAAGAAATCTTACAATAAAATATACAATTATATTGATGGCTTAAAGGAGAAAGGGTTAGGTGTGAATGATTTTAATGAAATACATGTTAAAATATCACATAAAAAGAAATAAACCTCTCCGAAACTTAAAACGATAGGTTCAGGTCTTTCCTTTTGCTTATCAGGGTATTCCATACTTGATCTAATCCGTTTTTTTACTTAGCAAAATCACTGGCACGCTTTTGTCCAAAAGTGGGTTAGGGCGAATGACATATTTCTTGCCCAGCTATTTGTTGTATCGACTTACAGGTGGATTGAAGTAAGTTGATTCTTCCATATCAGAGTAATTATCTCTTTGTACAGTAGAGCAGCATACAAACCATCGCGCTCTACTAGCTTGCTGAACTATTGAAAATCAGAGTAAACAATCTTTAGATTATCAACAAGACTCAATCGATAAACACGCTTCATCATTTGCGCAGCACCTAGGCGAGCAGCGGTTTCAATATCTAGATTCAAATCCTTTGAGAATGCTACGAAAGTCGCTGCTTCTGTTGAGTGTTCTTTGTAATTGATTTCACGTTTCATAATTGACTACAAAGTCCCGTATAGCGGAGAGAAGATGTTAAGCGATTTTATGCATTACACCTGTTCCGTAGCAGCCCTGGTAGCCGCATGCATGGCTGGTTTTACTTACAATGTCTGAAGATTTGATGTAGGTTTTAAACTTCCAACCTTTTTGTTGTAGCTGCTTCATTACGAACGAACCGTCTCGAGTTCTTCCTTTTTGGCTAGCTAGTGCAAGTACTTCTCTCAGTTCCGTTTGTGCGTTAGTTTCGATATTCATTCTATTTACCTTTTGCCGTGTGGGCTGTTGTTTTCATTGTGATGTAAAGAGTGTGGTAGTTACATACCGCTTCGTATGATTTGTCATTGTTGATTTCGTTTTAGTTTCGATTTAAATGGCAGTTTCTAATTTTTTGATAAGAAGGTTGTTTTTCTTTGCATTATTTGAACTCAGCGCCTTTGGTGCTTGAGTACGTTTTAGTTCTTCAAAATGTAGCGCTTTTCGAGAGTTAGAAGTAGGCATTTTGTGCTCCCCTTTTTTGTGTGCATTCAGTTTGAGATGCACTGTGATTTTTGGGTAGCATAGCAATCAAAATTATTTTGACCATACTAAAATGTTAATAAAACAACAGCTTAAATTCGCCTATGCTAATATTTACGTCTATCTCACTGATTTTGAAAAGCTACATTTATTGAGGTTTTTCTGAAATTATTGAACAATCTGGCTATTTCATCGTAGTGCTTTCAATAGCGTTTAGAAGTGACCTTGATAAACGTATGGTGCTCGCATTTTTAGATCTGACATTATGCTGGCTGCTAGGAGGTACTAGCAATTTCAAAACTCACCATTAGCCGGACTGCTAGGAGGTGCTAGCAGTTTCAAAACTCACCATTATGCTGGCTGCTACGAGGTACTAGCAATTTCAATACTCACCATTAGCCGGACTGCTAGGGGAGGTGCTAGCAGCTCGGTTTGTTGCGAAAAACGCAATGACTACATTTGAAATAGTATGGTTTAAATGACTAAATCATACCGTTATTTTGGACTATTATACTTTTTTGGGGGTTTCGTATAAAAAGTTACTGTAAATTTCAAAAAAAGTGCACTCCTCTTATAATTGAGAACAAATAAAATGGATAAGAACGTCCATCTACTTCTTAAGCTCAATTTGTATTATTTGATCTAGACTGGATTTTTCTGCGAGGAACGAAGCAGGCCATGAACAAAACACTTTGACAGTGGCCTTGCCGCTGCGCAGCAAGTAGACATCCAGTTAATAGTGAATTGCCAATTTTAATAATGAAAATTGCTTAATGAGTTCGGCTAACACTTTCATAGCATAATAGAATCAGTACGTTGACAACCTAGCTGGAACCCCAAAAAATTGGATAATTATAGTGGTAGGTTTTTTATAAAAAGGTGCGAATTGATCTGTTGAAACTCTTTTCATATAGTCTGGTTTTAAATGGGTAGCAATATGGATACTTATTTAGCGTAGCAATGTATTTTAATTCAACAATAACTTCGGCTACACAAAGAATTTTCTTAGTCCCTAGTTCTTTTTATGTTTGATTTAGTTTGTTCTAGAGTGTGAAAGAGTCAAGAAGTTCATCTCTCGCACTATTGCTTTGCGAAACTACTTTCGATTGTATATGTTAAAAATTAGTAACATTAAAGCACTGCAAGATAATGCCAGCTGCTATGAGGTGCTAGCAGTTTGTTCGATATTTTGAAACGTATACTGTTCTCTGGCCTTACTAATAGTCAGTAGCAGTTAAAAAATGTACCGTGACAAAGCCACCAATTTGAAGGACTAAATAATGGGGATAATCCTTAAAATAAGGAAAATCATCAGTGATTATGATGAACTAAGAACTAAAAATAGAGAAAGCCTTAAAAGCAACAACCCTGAAGTTGCCGCGATGCTTATAGGTCTTGAGGAGGAGTTTGCGAAGTTTGTCGAGAAACGTGGTTTTAGCTCCATCCAAGTAAGTGTATCACTTGGACAAGGGCTACTCCCTAAGACTCCAATCGTATATTTTAGAGATTCAAGAGTAAGCATATCAGGGCAAGCAGGCGTTTACGGTGCATTAATACTAAAACCGTCAACCACAGAAGTGCAAGCAGCGCCATTCATTTTGACACTTACCCAAGGCATTCATGCCCTAACCAAGGAATATGGTAAACCGAAGGCTGAGTCACTTCTCAAGGAAAACGCATTTAACATCTCGGCAATCCACGGTAAGCGGTTAGCAGACGCGGGGTTCCAGATAAACACGACAAACGAAGAGCTGAATATCCGTATAGCTGAAAAGTCCTACAAGTTAAGCACTACAGCCTCAAAATTGTGGAATGACATCGATAAGTTGCTCTCCGTTTACGTGAGTTATTCAAGTATGGGGGCCGACAAAGATATAAGTAAAATATCTGGATTTCAATCTGAGAGGGTTATTAGGTCAATTCTCTTAAGGCGAGGCCAGCCAGCCTTTAGGAATAAACTTAAGCAAATAAATAATGGTAAATGCTTGGTCACAGGTTGTGATGTAGACAGTATACTTGAGGCTGCTCACATTATTCCCGTTGCTGAAAATGGAAGCATGTCTGTGCACAATGGCTTGTTATTAAGGTCAGATATACACACTCTCTTTGACTTGAATAAGCTTGGTATCAATAAATCAGGAAAGTTGTTCTGGTGTAAAGAGTTACAGGGCCACAGTTATTACAACAAGTTCAAAAAACTTGGTATGCCCAAAATATCAATGAAGCTATCATCAAATCTAAATGAAAGGTTTAAGGCATTTAAAATTGCCGACCTTTAGATTGAATTCCAAAGCACTTCTGCGGCACACAATGAATTGATTGCTCAGCTGGAATAGAAGGACGGACAGGTGTTCAAAGTTGGATGTAAAAATGCCAAAAAAAGGTTAAGCAGGGCGCAAGAATCTGTCCCAATTGTGGTATTGATTATCCAGAGTTGTCACGTAAAAACTGTGTGCTTTACGCAATTCTGTTGGCAGCATTAGTCTTTTTGGCCGTTGACTGGACTGGTATAAGCAGAAGCCTACAAAGCTGAGCAAGGAAAGTTCGGCGTGCTCTGAGAACCTTCAGTGCTGGGGTGAGAAGCACAGCCTTGCGGCTGCGCTCAAATGCAGCCTTCAAGTAGAAAAGCTTGCCAAATACACACATGAATGGACTGACGGAATACTTTGTACGAAGTTCAGTCACTACAGGTGGCGAAATAAAGATAAAGGTTATATCACTTACATTGGCGACTAAATCAAATTTCAGAATGGTTTCGGAGCCTGGTCACTACGTTTATGATTGCGATTTGGACCCTGTTAGAAGTGTTGTGCTAGAGGTTAGGGCGAGCGAGGGGAACTTGTAATGTGTACTCGCCCATATTGTTAGAGCACATGTGACGCTGAGGATTAAACAGAAGCTTATCGTGGCTTTCGCCAGAAGCGGACGTTCAACTAAGTAACGATTCCAGTCCAAGTGCTTTGTAACTTATGTAACGACATAACAACTGACAATAAACTTAAAAATAACTAACTGAGTGACCTATCACGTATAGGGGCAAAAGTGAGTTACCTAACTCAACCCTGAACAGTTTCGAGTGACGAATGGAAGCTACAATGTCTTGAGAACCTAAAATGAGTCTAAGCTTTGCAGACCTTACCAGTTTAGTTTTCACTTCGTTCAGTCTTACTAGCAGTTTCAGCTCTCACATTATGTCAGCTGCTATGAGGTGCTAGCAGCTCGGTTTGTTGCGAAAAACGCAATGATTACACTTGAAATTCTATGGTATAAATGAATGAAAAATGCCTGTTTTTTGGAATATAATACTTTTTTTAGAGTTTGTGAAAAAAGTTACTGTAAATTTCTGAAAAAGTGCACTCCTCTTATAATTGAGATCAAATTAAAAGGATAAGAACGTCAATCTACTTCTTAAGCTCAATTTGTATTGTTTGCTCTAAACTGGTTTTTTTCTGCGAGAAACGAAGCAGGCCATGAACAAAATATTTTGACAGTGGCCTTGCCGCTGCGCAGCAAGTAGAAATCCAGTTAATAGCGAATTGCTAATTCTAACAATGAAAACTGCTTAATGAGTTAGGCCAACACTTTCATAGCATAATAGAGTCAGTACCTCGATAACCTAGCTGGGACCCCAATAAATTGGATACTTATAGTGATAAGTTTCCTATAAAAAAGGTGCGAATTGATCTGTTGAAACACTTTTTCATATAGTCTGGTTGTAAATGGGTAGCAATAGGGATGAATACTTATTTAGCGTAGTATTGTATTTAATTCAACAATAACTTCGACTACACAAAGACTTTTCTTAGTCTCTAGTTCTTTTTTCTTGTTTGATTTAGTTTTTCTAGAGTGTGAAATAGTCAATAGATTCATCTCTCGCACTAATGCTTTGCGAAACAACTTTCGATTATTTATGTTAAAAGATAGTCGCATTAAAGTACTACAAGGTAATTGTAAAGTTGGATGTTTCACACTTATTGTCTGTGGATGTTCGGCCAAAAAACTTCCACGTACGGCAGTTGAAGTAACACGTGTGGAAGTTGTTAAATTCAACTAGTACTTAAAACTATATTCATAATATTTTTTTCACTTTTGTCCAATTGACATATAAATACTTTCAAGCATACATGCAATAAATCCTGTTACTGTTGATCATTAAAGTAGATAATAAATTAATTAAAGATTGAAACGACAGATTTCAACTTAAGTTTTTAGTAAATGACCGCCAGCAATGTTTTATAGCACCAAAAAACCTTAATAGGCTGCGCCATCGGTTTTTCATACTAACAACTAAACTGGATGCTCAAACCCTAGGGGGTTCTGCGCGACATAATAAAAAGATGCTAAAAGCACGAGGAATTAAACCATGAACGAAAATAGAACAAAAGTTGGAGGTCGTCCACGATTAAGCGACGAAGAAAAACGTAGTAAAGTTATTAAATTTAGCTGTACTAAATCTGAATATGCATTCTTTAAAAATCAAGCAAAAAATGCAGGTTACACGCAAGTCTCGCGCTTTGTTCATGACGCTACAGTCGAAAGCATAAGCAAAGGTGGCTTTATATTTATCGAGCAGTCACAAGTTAATGCAGCTTTAGTTGCTGAGCTGATGAGTCTCGGCAACAACGTAAATCAAGCAACTAAAGCATTGCATATTGCGGGTCCTCAAATTATGAATGTTTATATGAAACAACTATTAATAGCAATGAATGTTATACAAGCTATACGTAGAGAGCTTAAACCTTCAAAAAGTAAAACAGTCAAGATTAGTGAGGAGTTATAACTATGGCAACTCACAACCCAAAAGAAACTCGAGACACTATCGCCTCTACTCTTTTCTACATTTACCGCGGAGATGCCCACGAGCACGAGGTCTCTCAAGTACGCCATATTGGTGGAAATGTATTTAGCGCTGACCCTATGACTGGAGGGAAAATGGATCTTTCAGACATAATTGAAGAGTTCGAAGACCAGTCTGCACTATACCAAGGGAAAGGTCGAAAGCTCTTTAAGCACTATGTCATATCCTTGGCCCCTGGTGAGCACTTACAAGACGATCAATGGCACCAAATAGTCAATGATTACATGACCGACTTAGGCTATTCAAGATTAACTGTATGGACTGCTGCTGTACATATGAACACAGATAAAGAGCACGCTCATATAGCTGCATGTTTAGTACAAAATCAGCCGGGGCGCTCTCTAGTATCGACAGCGAACGATTATGAAAAGGGCTGGTCCAGTATGAGGCGAGCAGAAAATAGATATGGATTGAGGAAGCTACAAAACCCTAACGAAAATTTTGGTTACAACTACACCAAAGTCGAAGTTAAAGTAGCTGGAGGTCGTTTAAACGCCATAAAAAGTGATGAGGCGGCTATTATCAGGGCAAGGTTTAAAGAAGCTTACAAGCGCTTTGGTCGCCCCAAAACCATGACTGACTTAGTAATGAGGCTCGCTAAAGTGAACGTATTTGTAGCAGTGAAAGAAGGCAAGAACGGTAAACCCGAAGGTATTAAATTCAAGACCGGCAAAAATGGTACTTGGGTTAGCGGAAGCAAAGTCAAAGCTACTCGCTTTACTTGGGGTAAACTGCTGAGTAACGAAGGCATAAGTTACAACCCAGAGCGTGACAATTTTGCGTTGGGTCTAGCTAAAGACCCTGGACAATTCACATTTAGTTTTAAGCTTACGGCCAAGCAGTTTAAACGACTAAAAACCAAGCGCTCCCCCTACCGAGTTCGCAGTATAAATAATAATCCATATGTCGACTTCATATATAAAACTGGTAAAGAAAAGTACGAGATTGTTAAGCTTAAAAAGCTGATGGAGTTCGTAGAGTTTATGTTGTCATTGTTTGGATTAGAGAGCGAAGAAATGGAGATCAAGCAAGCTCATCGCCGAATGATTGCACGTGATTATGCAAGAAAGCTAGATAAACAGCAGTGTTTCTACTACGAGCCAGATCAGTTAATAACTTATAGTGAATATGATCACTATTCACCGGTCAGCAGTAAAATATCAAGGGACACTGAAATCTGGAGAGTAGAATCCACTAGAAGTCAGTTCTCTAACTGCTATGATGTGCTAGCAGTTTCAAATCCCACAGTTCTCTGACTGCTATGAGGTGCTAGCAGTTTCAGATCCCACAGTTCTCTGACTGCTATGAGGTGCTAG
>NZ_JAUOSJ010000024.1:0-28748 GCF_030548385.1 Agarivorans sp. 1_MG-2023
AACGCTTTAAGCGAGCCATTTTATTTCACTTTGGAGGGCTTGATATGACTTTCCACCAAGAACGGTGAAGAGCCATATAAACACAGTCAAGATGTGCAGTTATGAGTTCTCCGTATCTATGTTTTGTTGAAGAAAAAATGCGAACTAGGCGCTTTAGAGAATCCACTATTCGTAGCTACAGCTTATGGATAAAACGTTTTATATTGTTCAATCAAAAACGTCACCCTAGCGACATGCATAATCATCAGGTGGAAGCCTTTTTAACGCATTTAGCTAACGAACGAAATTTGGCACCGCAAAGCCAAGCTGTAGCCTTAAATGCATTGGTCTTTTTGTATAACGAGGTGGTAAATAATCCCTTATCTTCAACAATGGATTTTCGTCAAAGCAAGCGTCATGCAAAACTTCCTGTTGTGCTTACAAACGCTGAAGTCACCTCGCTACTTAACGCGCTATCCCCTCCTCATCTATTAATGGCTTAATTAATGTACGGCAGCGGTTTACGAAAATCTGAAATGCTTCGTTTACGTATAAAAGATATTGATTTCGACTTTTTTGGTATTGAGGTATGGGATGCTAAAGGCGGTAAACACCGCCGAGTGACTCTGGCTAAATCACTGGTTACTTTTATTCAAAAGCAAATTTCAACCGCACAACAATATTACCAAAGCGACAAGTTGAAAAAAGAATATTCCGGAGTGTATTTACCACACGCCTTAGCGAAGAAGTACCCTTCTGCTCCTTATGATTTTGCTTGGCATTATCTATTCCCTTCTCATTCTTTAAGCAAAGATCCTAATGATGGGTGTATACGCCGCCATCATCTTGATCCAACTGGTATCCAAAAAGCACTAAAAGCAGCTAGAACCAAAGCTCAACTCCTAAAACCCATAAGTTGCCATACTTTACGCCACTCTTTTGCGACTCATTTACTGCAGCGCGGAACAGACATTCGAACAATTCAAGCTCAACTAGGCCACAGCGATATTCGTACTACACAAATTTATACTCATGTACTTAATATGGGAGCCGATGGAGTAGCAAGTCCTTTAGACGCCATTTAGGCACAAAAAAGCGGACTTAAAAGTCCGCTTAGTTCACTGTCGTGAAGGTTAATTGGGCGTAAAGTTAAACTTCTGCCCGCCAATACTGGCTTCGTACATTAAGCCGCCTTTAGCTAAGGTAAATACTGCGTAGCCACTCACGTAGTGGGCTTTAGATTGAGTAGTGCCTGCTGCTGCACCAGTGCCAGATGTACCCGCTTGAGCAGACGCACCAACCGTTAAGGCCACCGCACTGGCTTGCGCGCCAAATTCAAAGCTACCACTGGTAAATTCGTCGTAAGCACGTTTGTCTTGAAGGAAGATGATTTGGCTAAATGCTTGGCCACCGAGCTGGAAACCTAAGGTGACTTGCCCCATATTCACACTACCCGTTGGCATGCCACCGAGGTAAACATTCCCCTCTCCGTATGCGCCGCCAATACCAATGCCACCTTTACCAATGGTAGGAAACACCGCATAACCATAGGCATTGTTAAAAAAGGGGGTGGTTCTATCAGATTTTTTAAACTGTTGTATTGTTGTCTGATAATCATCAGCCACCGCTTGAAAGCTTAACGCTAATACACCAATACACAGTGCCAACCATTTCTTCATAAATAAACGTCCCTAGATGTGGAGTAAGGTGCAAGCAGCATACACGATGTATATAAAAATCGGTATGCTGCGCAAAAATACTTCTAAGGGACTGTAAACTTAAGCCTTTGGTTGATATACGTGATAGCGCGTTTGATAACTGTAAGTTTCGCCAGGTTCTAGCCAGCAACTTTGGTGCGGCCAATCTGGGCGATTAGGTGAATCAGGTAAGAACTGAGTTTCTAATGCTACGCCGCTATGCGCTTGATAGGTTTCTCCGTTAAACCCTGGATTACCGGTTAAGAAGTTGCCGGTATAAAGCTGAATAGCCGGTTTGTTGGTATACACTTCCATGGCTAATGAGGCATCGTCGGCCACGATTCGCGCCACAGCCTCTCCACGCTCTATTACCGATTTTTGTAGTAAGTAGCTGTGGTCATACCCGCCTACTAGTTGTTGGTCGGCGTCTTTTTTCAAATCATCGGCAATGGCTTTAGCCTGCCTAAAATCAAAGCCTGTATCACTCACCTCTTTTAAACCGTCTACCGGAATACCATCTTCTGCTACAGGCAAGTATTGGTCGGCGGCAATGTATAATTGATGCTGCAAAATAGTAGAACTCGCGGCATTCAAGTTAAAGTAACTGTGGTCAGTTAGATTCACTGGGCAGGCTTTATCTACTGTTGCCGAGTAGTCCAACACTAATTGATTATCTTCATCTAGGGTGTAATCTAGCTGCACTTGCATGTTGCCCGGAAAGCCACATTCGCCGTCTGGCGAGGTAATGGTAAAGCGTACTTTGTTGTCGGCCAGTTGTTCGCCCTGCCAGTCGCGGTGACTAAAATCACTGGCGCCATGCAGTTGGTGTTCACCTTGGTTAGCCTTTAAAGCAATGCCCTTGCCTTGATACTCGATATGCGCTTGTTTAATACGGTTAGCATAACGGCCAACGGTAGCGCCCAAAAATGCATTTTGTTTTAGGTAATCGTCAAAGCTGTCGCAACCTAGAACTACTTCTCGTAACTCACCGCTGATCATTTTAATCTTTAAGCTTGCCAAGGTTGCCCCCCAAGCCAGTAGCGTTGCTTCACTGCCTTGTTTATTTTTTAAGGTAAACGTTTGCACTTCGGGGTTGGATTTAGCGAACGACATTTACAGCTCCTAGATAAATAATAATAGGGGGTAGGTTAAGTCTTTACGCTTGGCTTAAACTAAAGCCAAGGCCAGCGGGGCTTACAGAGTACTTAACCTAGATGATTACACGATAATATATTTACCAAACAAATCTACCTAAGCATAAAAAACATAATGCGCTTAACAAGAAATTTGTGAGGCTTATCGCCTTATCCTAGCCTTAAGCAAGCGGTGTTTCATCACTTACACGCCAGCGTTATACTGTGTTTGGCGCAAACCATAAGGATTAGCTTTGTCATACTCGTTGCTTCACACAGGTGTTATTGGAATAACCACATTGCTGCTCACTGCATGCTCTACTGGGTATCATGGCTCTTACGCCGAACGCAGTTTTTATCAAGGGGATGCCAGTAGCCTTAACTATATTGGACCAGCAAGTGGCGAACACTGCCAAACTCATGCTTTATACCTTCTCCCATTAAAACAAAGCCCTTCTACTCAGCTGGCACTGCAGCAAGCTAAACAGTCACAAGCGGCCACTGTAATGCTAAGCGATGTAAGCATTAGTGATACCACTAAATGGCGAGTAGGTTATGCGATACAGTGCATTACTGTTGAGGCCGATGCTTACGGTAAATAGGCTTACATTTACCGATGATTAGTTCAGTTTTAGCCACAAAGGGCTGTGCTCGCTTGGAGTGTCTGGGTGCAGATAAGGGTTGTCGAGCTTTATCACTGTTCGTGTAAGTAGCTGCTTAGCTAAGTCATCATAATGATAGCGCGCAAACAACTCGTTAAAGCTGCCATCACTAATGGCAATCCACAACCCTTGCTCAATTCGGGCGGCTAAGTCGAGATTATTGCTATTAACAAAAAAATAGATCGGGGCGCGGTAGCTAATAGCCAAATGAGGCTCGGCAACAAAATCTTCTTTCGGGTGCTGCTTTAGTTCTGCAAAGATTTCATTAATGCCACGGGGGAAATAATCAAAGCGCTGCCGCTGTAACATGCCAAATAAGCCCTCGTAGCTCATGCCCTCTACCACCGAAATTTGGTTGGCCTCGAGTATTTTATTGTCAGGCCAGCCTTTACCCTGCCCCGCAGTAAAAGCGTGTAAATCTTGCAAAGTATTGATATGAGCAAAACGGCCAAGATCTTCGCGCCGTATCATTAACAAGCGCTGTCCTAATAAACCTTTTAACAAAGGAATACGTATCGGTAAAAAGTTGGCTTCGCGCTCGCTAGAGCTCATGGTCCATACCACGTCTATATCTTGGCTTTTAGATAATTGTTGTAAAGCGCGGTTTTGGCTCATTTTTACATTGCTACTCTCTAAGCGAAATGGGCCTAGATCTGTTTTCGTTTTACTTAAGCTTAGTGAGAGTAGATCAATGAAATAAGCGTTGCGGGTATCTTTGTCACTTTGCGGGGCAACATGCTGAACCACCAGCGTATTTAGCTCAGCAGCAGTAGACGCTGAGCAAAAGGCAATAAATAGTAAGGAGGTGGCTAATAAGTGCTTCATATTAAATAAATTACTTAGTCATCAGACTTTAAGTGTACAAAATATCTACGCCCTTCAATAGCGCTCAACGCTAAAGTTCTCACAATAAATTGATCAGCCTGTAAATAATTCACACATTATTACTATGGATAAATATCGCGGCAATTGAGCACATCGTTTAACCAGCGATATAACAAAAGTTTAGAAACCAAATCCGGACTTACTTACCTCAGAATACGGACACAATGCAGGTACAAAAAATCCTCACCATTTCTAACAAGGCTTTGAATGCGGACGGTGATGAGCCAAGGTTAAAAGGCGAACTCTCTGCTTTCTTAGCTCAAAACATGGGCACAATGCAGATACAAAAAAGCCTCGTCATTTCTGACGAGGCCTTGAATGTGGTCGGCGATAAGCCAAGGTTACAAGGCGAACTCCCTGCTTTCTTAGCTCAAAACATGGGCACAATGCAGATACAAAAAAGCCTCATCATTTCTGACGAGGCTTTGAATGTGGTCGGTGATGAGCCAAGGTTAAAAGGGAACTCCCGTCTCTAGGTAAAGAAATGACCTAAGCCCTAGAAAGCAAAAAGCCTGCTCATTGAGCAGGCTTTTTAAGGTGGTCGGTGATGAGCAGGGTTAAAAGGCGAACTCCCTGCTTGCTTACCTCAAAACATAGGCACAATTGAGATACAAAAAAGCCCCGTCATTTCTGACGAGACTTTGAATGTGGTCGGTGATGAGCCAAGGTTAAAAGGGAACTCCCGACTCTAGGTAAAGAAATTACCTAAGCCCTAGAAAGCAAAAAGCCTGCTCAATGAGCAGGCTTTTTTAAGGTGGTCGGTGATGAGAGATTCGAACTCCCGACCCTCTGGTCCCAAACCAGATGCGCTACCAAGCTGCGCTAATCACCGATTTCTTAGTATTTATAGAGGCTAACCCTCTGGTTCCACTCTTTATGAGCTTCGCGATGATGCGTTACTAAAAACACTATCACCGATTAAGTTACTTTTGGATAAATCCAGTGCCTAACTTTAGCGCTTTAGATTAACGAATTTCGCTAACCTGAATATGGGGTGAGTAATGGGGCTTGAACCCACGACAACCGGAATCACAATCCGGGGCTCTACCAACTGAGCTATACCCACCATAGAGTTTTCAAGCGTTTCCGAAGTAATGGCGCACCCGACAGGAGTCGAACCTGTGACCTTCGCCTCCGGAGGGCGACGCTCTATCCAGCTGAGCTACGGGTGCTCAACGCTGGAGGAGCCGTATATTAGGGTTTTCGCCCCCTTCTGTAAAGACATTTTATAAAAAAAAATGTATTTGCTGGCTTTTCTTACAAGTGCTGAAAAAGCCGCCAGATTTATGCCCTCTTTAGTACTTTTTATCGCCAGCTACACAATTACGCGATGGGACTAAAGCCCGCATAAGCTACACCACTAAGATGCGCCATTTCTCGATGCCACGTTGCCAAATCCTTTTTACTGAACTGATTTAAATGCTCATGACCACACGCTCTGGCCATCACCGTCATTAATGCCACCGAGGCATCAAAAAAGTTAGCCAATTGTTGAGCCGATTTATCAACGTTCAAACGTTGGCGCAAGTCGGCATTTTGAGTAGCAATGCCTGCCGGACAGTTATTGGTATTGCAAATTCGAGCCGCAACACAACCAATCGCCTGCATCGCGCTGTTAGAAATAGCAATACCATCAGCGCCCAAAGCCATGGCTTTGACAAAGTCCATTGGCAAGCGTAAACCGCCGGTAATAATGAGCGTAACTCTGCCGCTTGCACCTTGCTGATCTAAGTAACGGCGTGCCCTAGCCAAAGCTGGAATAGTGGGTACGCTAATGTGGTCTCTAAATATCTCTGGGGCTGCGCCCGTGCCACCACCACGCCCATCGAGAATGATGTAGTCGGCACTAGCATCTAAAGCAAACTGAATATCACGCTCAATATGATTAGCACTTAACTTAAAGCCAACTGGAATACCGCCGCTCATCTCGCGCACGCGATCTGCGAAATGCTTAAAATCACTCACGCTGTGCAAATCTTGAAATGTAGGCGGCGAAATCGCCGATACACCTTCTGGAATGCCCCTTACCAAGGAAATCTTGCCTTGGTTTTTATTACCCGGAAGATGCCCACCAGTGCCTGTTTTCGCCCCTTGCCCCCCTTTAAAATGAAAAGCTTGCACTGCTGCTAACAAAGATTCTTTATAGCCAAACTTGGCACTGGCTAGTTCGTAAAAATAACGTGAGTTTTGTTGCTGCTCTTCAGCCAACATGCCACCTTCGCCAGAACATATCCCAGTACCGGCTAATTCAGCCCCTTTGGCTAAAGCAATTTTGGCTTCTTCAGATAACGCACCAAAGCTCATATCGGACACAAATAAGGGGATATCTAAGCGCAGCGGTTTTTTGGCCTCGGGACCAATAACCAACTCCGTAGCAACAGGATGGTCTTCTAACAAGGGTTTGGTAGCCATTTGCGCCACCATAATTTGAATATCATCCCAGTGCGGTAATAAATGCCTTGGTACGCCCATCGAGGTCATGGCGCCGTGATGCCCAAGTTGGGATAAACCCTCGCGAGCTAACTGGTGAATAAACGCCACGGTAGGTTCTTCAGTTGTAGGAGTCGCACTAGGCGCAGCATTAACCGCGCTAGCTTGCGGAGCTTCTTTGCCGATTTGCGCACTGCTTATTTGCTTGTGGCTACCGTCGCAAAAGGGGCTATTAGCGGTGGTTTTACAGGCACATAAATAGGCATCACCGGTTTGTTCTGCCTTAAAAGCTTTGGGGCTTAAGCCTGTACCGGCATGGCTGCCATCGCAAAAGGGCTGGGCTTTAGAGCGGCCACAACTGCAAAAGTAATATTGGTCACCTTTTACTAAATTTACCTTTTTAGGTTTGTTATCGGCAATAATTGCTTTGCTCATACACACTCCTCACGCTTACTTGCTCAGGCTAATTTACGCTGCCTTGCATTCAATCAGCTTAGTCGCTTTTGGCTGGCACGAGGGCTTAGTTACTTAGTCGCTGGCGCTTTGACCTTACTTTTAAAACTAAAAGCATGTTCAGATTCACCATGTTCTCGCAAGTGCTCTAATCGCGCTAACGCTTCCTCTATCGTTGGCCGATGCCCTGGTTCAACCCACCACAATACATAGGTCGCCAGCGGTGATTTATCAAACCACTCACTGCGGCGGCGCATAAAATCTACATGATGAGTCTTAAACATAAATGCCTGTAAGCTGGCTACCGACTGCCATACCGACATATTCACAATGATTCTGGGATTGCTAAAAGCCTGAATCTCGGTCGCGTTGCCGGTCTCGTCTTTTAATCGCCATATAAACCCCTCGCTGGCTTCAGCCAGAGCATTAATCGGTTCAAGGTTATCTACGAACTCTTTCAAGCGAGGAGAATCCAATTCATCTTTAGCAGTGGCAATATTAAGCTGAGCTAGATGCATGTTTTTATCCTGTTGTATGTTAAAGAACTAAACGCATTGGAACATCAATTATCCCTTTGGTTTCACGGCGTTCTTGTTCAGCCACAAAACCCCATGCCTGATAAATCGCCTTCGCGTTAAGCGATGCATTTACCGTAAACTCGCCACAATTGCCATTGGCTAAGCAAGACGCTTTAGCGTGTTGCCACAAGCACGACGCTAATCCTTGCCCTTGAGCACTTTCGGCAACAAACAGATGATACAAATGCTGATTGTCTCGCGTAGCCACCCCCCCCCCACCAGCTCAGTATTATTTTCTGATGTTTGCTCAGCAAGATGATAACGAAAGCCTTGTTGAAGATATGAGCGAACCGCCTGTTCGCTCATGGCATCTAGCAAGCGAGCTGCACCAGCGGGGCTAAAGTCCTCAACCAAAAAACGCCGAGTAAGTTGACTGACTAAAACACTAATGGCCGCAGCATCATCAAGCTCAGCCAAGCGAACGGTGAAGCCTTTATCCATCTAGTTTCCTTGAGATTAACCGCAGCTTAAAACCAGCTAAAGCCTTAAGCTATGTACAATCAGTTAAACATATACCTTAATTCGCAGTTTTCCTCTTGCCTGCTTAGGTAAAGCGAATATGATGGTTCCACTTTCACACCTTAGCTTTACCCAGCGTTTAGAACACAAGTGATAGCTCATGCTCAGTAAAAATATTACTCAACAATTTTGGCGTTATTCCATCCCTTCTGTGGTCGCAATGATCGTGAGCGGCATTTACTTAATTGTAGATGGAATATTTATTGGCCAAGTATTGGGTGCCGAAGGCTTAGCAGCCATTAACTTAGCCTGGCCAATTATTTTCTTGGTTACCGGTTTAGGGTTAATGGTAGGGGTGGGAGCAGGAGCACTCATTTCAATTGCCAGCGGCGAAGGAGACAAGCAACGCGTACAAAGCTTGTTTAACCATGCCTTGTTACTAATGGTGTTAATGGCGCTCATATTCAGCGCTATTTTAGCCTTGCTGGGAGCCAACCCAATTACTTGGCAAGGCGCCAGCGGTAATATTCAACAATTGGCAGAAAGCTACTTAGGCATACTGGGTAACGGCGCATTAGTGGTACTGTTTAGCTGTGCACTGCCTATTTTGATCCGTAACGATAACTCACCCAATTTTGCCACCATTTTGATGGTAATAGGCGCTTTAGCCAATATCGGCCTCGACTACTTATTCATTGTAAAATGGAACTGGGAATTAGCGGGCGCCGCCTATGCAACTTTGGGTGCGCAAGCGATTGTGATGCTGTTAGCCCTCGCTTATTTTGGCTCGCGCTATAGTAACTTACGTTTTCAGTTTAGTGGTTTTAGGCTAAATACCCGCTACTTGGCAAACATTTCTAATTTAGGCTTGAGTAGCTTTTTCACCACTGTTTATACCGCTTTTATTACGCTGATTCATAACTACCTCTTTTTACGCTACGGCAGCATAACCGAAACTGGCGCTTATGCGATTGTGCTTTACCTGAGTGTGATTTATTACTTTATCGCAGAAGGTTTTGCCAATGGCATGCAGCCGCTAATATCTTATAACTATGGCGCCAAACGATATGACAACGTACTTAAAGTAATGGCCTTAGGATTTAGCATTATTTTGGGGACTGGGGTGGCAGCCGTACTACTGATGAATGGATTTAGCGAGTTTAGCGTGGGAGTGTTTAATAACGATGACCCCGCCTTGCTAGACGCCACCGTAAGCGGCATTCGCCTGCATCTTTGGGCTATGCCCTTAGACGGCTTGGTATTTACCGGTGCAGTGGTGTTTCAGTCAATCAACCGGGCCAGCCGTGCCACCTTTATTTCACTTGGCAACATGGCTATTCAGCTGCCCTTTATGTTGGTTCTACCATTCTTGTTTAGAGTGAATGGCATTTGGCTGGTTATGCCCTTATCTACGGTATTACTCAGCCTGTTAGTCGCATGGTGGCTGGTAAAATTAGTGCAACAGTTTAAGGCTGAACTCGCTTTAAAACAGGCCTGAAAAGGCATAAAAAAGCCGAGCATCAGCTCGGCTTTTCAACGTAAGTCATTCGCCTATGGTAAGGCCTGACCACGCGAAGTCACGTAAAGTTGGTACCACTGCTCGCGGCTTAGCTCAACTTTAGTGGCATCTGCACAGGCGCGAATACGATCAACATTAACACTGCCAATCACTGGCTGAATACCCGCAGGGTGGCGTATTAACCACGCCAATACAATGGCCTCAGGAGAGGTCGAGTACTGGTCTGCATACTGGCGAACTAACTGCGCGGTATCGCGCTGTTGTTGATTTGCATTAGATAGGTCGGCACCACTAAACAAACCACGCGCTAAACTGCCCCAAGCTTGAATTTGCACCTTATTCATCGCGCAATATTCTAGGGTGCCCGCAGCAAAACTATGCCCTTTCACTTGCTCGTCGTTCACTGCAATGTTGTGATTTAACCAATCAAGCTTAGACAAGCTCATTTCTAGTTGGTTAGCCACCAGCGGGAAGCTGAGTACTGATTGCAAATGTGCAATTTGAGCACCGCTCATATTAGACACACCAAAATGCTGTACTTTGCCGCTGTCTTTAAGCGCTTGCAGTACTTCGGCCACTTCATCCATTTCAGCTAGCGGATCAGGGCGATGTAGCATCATCACATCAATGCTGTCACTTTGCAGACGACGTAACGAATCTTCAACACTTTGACGAATATAATCTGCCGACCAATCGTAGCGACCGCACCACTGATCATCTCCAAAGCGAATCGCACATTTGGTTTGCAAAATAATTTGCTCACGTAACTCTGGGCGCTGCGCCAATACCTGACCAAATACCTGCTCGGCTTTACCCATGGTGTAAATGTCGGCGTGGTCGAAATAGTTAATGCCAATCTCTAAAGCAGCATCAATTGCCGCGTTCGCTTGATTTACATGGTCTTGGTTTACTGGAGAGTTGTCCCAGTTACCGCCTAAGCCCATACAGCCATAAACGAGGCGGCTCGCCTTAGGTAAAACTAAATTAATTGGAGATGCAGCCATTTGTCGCATGCCTTTATTGTTACGAATATTGAGCAAGTATAACGATAAATCTTCACAGGCTAATAGGTTTATAGGCAGAATTTACGCACTATAGTTCGAAGCAGTAAAACAATGCAGTGCTAAACCAAGTAAGCACTGCATTAAACTTTAAAGAAGATCGCGTAAGCGATAGTAGCTCATGGCTAATACCAAAGCCGGCGTGCGTAACAACCGCCCACCAGGGAAAGGCATATGGGGGATTTTTTCAAAAATATCGAAGCGTTCAGATGTTGCCATAATCGACTCAGCCATTAGCTGGCCAGCCAATCCGGTAGCGGCAATACCATGCCCAGAAAAGCCCTGAGCAAAATACACATTAGGGGCAATACGGCCAAAGTGTGGGGCGCGGTTAATGGTTATGCCCACATTGCCTCCCCACGCAAACTCGACTTGTTCATCGGCCAATTGCGGGAATACCCAATCCATACGTTGCTTCATGGTTTTTGCGAGATCGCGAGGCTCTATGCCTGAGTAACTCACTCGGCCACCAAACAACATGCGATGATCACCAGAACAGCGGTAGTAATCCAATACAAAATTAATGTCACACACTGCCATATTGTTAGCAATTAACTCACGAATTCGCTGCTCGCCTAAGGGCTTGGTCGCGCAAATGTAAGTACCCACTGGCATCACTCGGCTTTCTAATTTGCTATTCAGCCCTTCCATATAGGCGTTACACGCCAGCACCACATGGGAACAAGTCACACTGCCGCTGGCGGTGGTTATGCTTACTTTACTGCCATGTTCAATCTTGGTGACTTTACTGTCTTCATAAATCTCAGCGCCTGCTAATTCAGCGGCTTCAACTAAACCCAAGGTATAATTTAGTGGGTGCAAATGGCCACTATTGGGGTCGAACATGCCGCCTAAATAACGCGGACTAGCGAGCTGGCTTTCTAGCTTGTCACGGTTCCAATATTCTAGTTGGTCATAACCATAATCGCTGCTGAGTTGCTCGTGCCATGCTTTTAGCTCTGTTACATGGCGATCTTTAATTGCCACATGAATTTGACCATCTTGCCAATCACAATCAATTTTGTGCTTGTTAATATTGGCCTTGGTAACGGCTAAAGCCTCTACCGACAAATCCCACATCTTTTTGGCATCATCTTTACCCATTAGCTTTTCAAGCGTTGACTGCTCCGAGGCCCAGCCAAAAATTGCTTGGCCGCCACTGCGACCCGAGGCGCCCCAGCCTACTCGCTCACCTTCTAAAAGGATGACTTTATAACCTTTGCTGGCCAACTCTAGGGCGGTAGTCGCGCCGGTTATGCCTGCACCCACCACACATACATCTGCTTGCTGGTCTCCCTTCAGTTGCGGATAATCAAGCTGCAGATTCGCACTCGCCGCATAATAGGAATTTGCATGTTGCGCTTTCATGTACTCACCTTTGATCTAAAAATAAACTGCTGCTTCCCTGTTGGCTAAGCGCTACACCATTTGTTGATACCACTGCTGCTCTAAGGGCGAGACTTGTGCTTCAAAGCGATGCCATTCGCTGAGCTTATTGGCGTGATAAACATGGCTAAAGTCCTCACCTAAGAGAGACCATAATCTAGAGTGGGAAAAAGTTTTTAAAGCTTGCTGCCAATAGGTAGGTAAAGCCGGCGCGTTAGCTTTACTGGCGTCACCACTAACCGCTTCGGCGCAATCTAACTGCTGGTCAATACCATAATCAATACCCGCCAATAAAGCCGACATAACAATGTATGGATTACAATCTGCGCCTGCTACGCGATGTTCAATACGTGTATTCGCCTTACTACCAGAGGGAATACGCAAGGCAACAGTGCGGTTATCCCAGCCCCAGTTTGCCTGTAGCGGCACAAACATATCGGGTTGAAAACGGCGATAAGAGTTGGCGTTAGGTGCCAGTAAGGCAATGGCTTGTGGCATGGTATCGAGTAAACCCGCAAGGGCGTGTTCCAACAACGCGCTATCTTTAGCAAATCGATTATTGCCCAATTCATCTAACATACTGATGTGCACATGGCAGCCATTACCCGAATGCTCGGCATAGGGCTTGGCCATAAACGTGGCTAAATAACCATGTTGTTTAGCCACCGCCTTAATGGCGCGTTTAAGCAAAATGGCTTGGTCGCAGGCTAAAAGCGGATCTTCTTGGTGCTGCAAGGTCACTTCAAACTGGCCGGGTGCATATTCGGCAATTACATTGTCGCTGGGAATGTTTTGGGTATGGCAGTAGTCTTGAATGTCTCGAATAAATTCAGAAAACTCGTCTAGCTCATCTAGGGAGTAAACTTGGGTTTGCTGCATGCGTTGTTGCGATTTAGGTAATAAAGGCGCTTGCGGTTGGCGATTTTCACTACGCGCATCCAGTAAGTAAAACTCCCACTCTATAGCAACACAAGGGAACATACCGCGCTGCTGCAAGCGGCTAAGTGTTTTAGTTAATAACTGACGAGGGTCGGCAAAAAACGGCTGGCCGTCCACTTCATGCATGGTGACAAGAGCTTGCGCGGCATTTTTCTTCCATGGGATAACACTTAAACTGTGCGGCAGTATGTGGCAAATTCTATCGCCGTCACCCTGTTCAAAACCTAGGCCTGTTTCTTCAACTGTTTCACCACATATGTCTAAGGCAAACACCGATGCAGGCAAACACATACCTTCTTTGGCTATTTTTTCCAAAGATGCCGCTTCAATACGTTTACCTCGAATCACCCCATTCATATCTGAAAGCATTAAATCAATGCTTTCTAGATGCGGATGAGCGGCCAAAAAGTGGTGTACTTGCTCAAGCAAACTATCTGCTCGATCCTGCGGCTGGTGTTTCAACATAATTAACAGTCCCTCAGTAAAAACGTCCCTTACAGCCCTTAGATTTACAACATAGTGTTAAGTATAATGCAAATAATTTTGCCTTATAAGCCAAAAAAGACGCTATATTTAGGTTTTAGTTAACACCTTGTTGACTTTATCGCCAAATCGTGACAATTCTAATTAGCACGGAGCAAAAAGCCGAGGGCGTCGATATATGCCCTAGTTTACTTAACAATAAATAACAGGTGATTATGGATAACGTCAGGAAGTGGTTTGCGGATAACAAGATAACCGAAGTTGAATGCCTCATCCCCGATATTACCGGTAACGCCCGCGGTAAAATTATCCCCGCAAGCAAATACCTCAAAGAAGGCGGTATGCGCCTTCCAGAATCAATTTTCTACCAAACTGTAACCGGTGACTGGCCAGACGACGATGAACTGTTCGACTGGACCGAAAAGGACATGAACCTTGAACCCGACACCGACAGCGTACGTTTTGTACCTTGGGCAAAAGAACCCACCGCTCAGCTGATTCACGATTGCTACACCGCCGACGGTGAGTTAATTGGTATGGCGCCGCGCTCGGTGCTAAAAAAAGTGCTGGCCTTATATGAGAAAGAAGGTTGGAAGCCCATTGTTGCCCCAGAGCTCGAGTTTTTCTTAGTGAAGAAAAACGTCGATTGGGACTACCCCCTTGAGCCGCCCATTGGCCGTAATGGTCGCCCAGAAACCGCTCGCCAATCGTTTAGTATTGACGCGGTAAACGAATTTGATCCGCTGTTTGAAGATATGTACGACTACTGTGAGGCGCAAAACCTCGATGTAGATACCTTGGTGCATGAATCCGGTGCCGCACAAATGGAGATTAACTTTGATCATGGCGAACCAGTACTCGCCTGTGACCAAGTCTTCTTGTTTAAACGCACCATGCGCGAAGCCGCGCTGCAACACGATACCTACGCCACGTTCATGGCTAAACCTATGGAAGATGAACCCGGCAGTGCCATGCACATTCACCAGAGTTTGGAAGATTTTGATGGTAACAATCTGTTTGCCAATAGTGATGGCAGCAACAGCGAGCAATTTTTAAGTTTTATTGCTGGCCTACAGCAATACACTCCCGCCAGCATTGCCTTCTACGCACCCAACGTGAACAGCTATCGCCGTTTAATGTTTGGTGACTCAGCACCGATTAATCTGCAATGGGGCATCGACAACCGCACCGTAGGATTACGTGTCCCCTTGTCTGATGCGCAAAACCGCCGAGTAGAAAACCGCTTTGCCGGTGCCGATGCCAACCCTTATTTGGCAATGGCGCTTACCTTGGCCTGCGGCTACATAGGCATGAAAAACAAACTCGTACCGTCTGCCCAAGAAACCGGAGACGTTAGCGAAGACCGCTACACCTTGCCCGGCACCTTAGAAGAAGCGCTGGTTAAGCTAGAGCAGTGTGACGAACTAAAGGACATTCTCGGCGAGCGTTTTGTTAACTGCTACGTGGCGGTGAAGCGCAAAGAATACCAAACCTATTTCAAAGTGATTAGTTCATGGGAACGTGAGTTTTTATTGCTCAACGTATAAACAATGAGTTACCCCGGCCATTAGGAGGCAAAATGAGCACAGCAACATTAACGATACAACAACAAGACAGCGCCCACTGCTTGCACCCTTTCACTAACTTTAAGGAGTTAAATGCGAAAGGAGCTAGAGTGATAGAACGAGGCGAAGGTGTTTTTGTATACGATAATGAAGGCAACAAGTTGCTCGATGCCATGGCCGGACTATGGTGTGTAAATTTAGGCTATGGTCGCCAAGAGTTGGTTGATGCGGCGGCCAAACAAATGCAGCAACTGCCTTACTACAACTTGTTTTTTCAAACCACTCATAGCCCTGCGGTAGAGCTGTCTAAACTGCTGGCTGAGCTTACGCCCGAGGGATTAAATCGAGCATTTTTTACTGGCTCAGGCTCAGAATGTAACGACACCGTGGTGCGTATGGTTCGCCACTATTGGGCTAGCAAAGGCCAGCCGAACAAGCTCGAAATCATTAGCCGCAACAATGCTTATCACGGTAGCACTATGGCGGGTGCCAGCCTTGGCGGTATGGGTTTTATGCACGCTCAAGGTGGCTTACCGCTGCCCAACATTTGCCATATCGACCAACCCTATTGGTTTGAAGAGGGCCAAGGCCAAGATCCGCAGGCCTTTGGTGTAGAGCGCGCTCGCCAGTTAGAGCAAAAGATCCTCGAATTAGGTGAAGACAAGGTCGCCGCCTTTATCGCCGAGCCCATTCAAGGAGCTGGCGGAGTGATAATTCCCCCCGATAGCTACTGGCCAGAGATTCAACGGATCTGCGATAAGTACCAAATTTTACTGATAGTAGATGAAGTGATTTGTGGCTTTGGCCGCACTGGCGAATGGTTTGCCAGCCAAACCTATAACATTAAACCCGACCTGTTGTGCTTAGCCAAAGGCATTACCTCAGGATACTTGCCACTGGGCGCAGTAATGGTGTCGGATAACGTGGCACAAGGCTTAATTGACGCCGATACCGAGTTTGCCCACGGCTTTACGTATTCCGGTCACCCAGCGGCTTGTGCTGTAGCCATTGAAAACATTCGCATCATGCAGCAAGAAAACATTGTTAACACTGTGCGTAACGACACCGCCCCTTACCTTGCCCAACGCTGGCGAGAGTTGGGCGAACATCCTTTAGTGGGTGAAGCACGCAGTAAAGGCATGGTGGCAGCCATAGAATTAGTCGCCAATAAAAACACCAACCAGCGCTACGGCAAGGATGTTGGCGCTGGCGGCGTATGTCGCGATATATGCATTAACAATGGATTAATTATGCGCGCCTGTGGCGACACCATGATTATTTCCCCTCCATTGGTTATCACTAAACAACAAATAGATCAGTTAATCACACTGGCAAAACAAAGTTTGGATGACACTCTGCAGGCATTGAGTTAATCCGCGAAGCAGTACGAGCAAACACCACATGGAATTGGAGAACATTGATGAACAAAGCTAGCCTGAAGCTAACCATAGCTTCCCTGTTAACTGCCAGCGCAATGAACCTGCAGGCAGCAGAAGAAAAAGTGCTTAATGTATACAATTGGTCAGATTATATCGCCGAAGATACCATTGCTCAGTTTGAAGCCGAAACGGGCATTAAGGTGGTTTACGACGTATTTGACTCAAACGAAGTGCTAGAAGCTAAAATCCTATCGGGATCAACCGGCTTCGATCTTGTGGTTCCTACCTCAGACTTTTTAGCTCGCCAAGTTCAAGCTGGTGCGTTTATCAAATTAGACAAAACAAAACTCACTAATTATAGCAATTTAGATGCTAAAATTATGGGCATGCTTGATGACACTGCAGATCCGGGCAACCAATATGCAGTGCCCTATTTATGGGGAACCACAGGCTTAGGTTACAACGTAAACAAAGTTAAAGAAGTGCTTGGCGAAAACGCCCCCACCAATAGTTGGGATTTAGTGTTTAAACCAGAGAATATGGAAAAACTGCAAAAGTGTGGCGTCGCATTTTTAAACGCCCCAACTGAGCTGTTTGCAGCGGCGCTACACTATGTGGGTAAAGACCCAAATAGTGTTGATCCTAGCGATTACAAAGACACCGGCGAAGCTTACCAGCTGCTAAAAGCAGTTCGCCCTTACGTCACTTATTTCCACTCTTCGCAATACATAAATGACTTAGCGAATGGGGACATTTGTGTGGCTATTGGTTGGTCTGGCGATGTGCTACAAGCCTCAGATCGCGCGGCAGAAGCCGACAATGGCGTTGAGGTGGAATATGTAATCCCGCAGGAAGGCGCTTTAGCGTGGTTTGATCTCATGGCGATTCCAGCAGATGCGCCACATAAAGATAACGCGCATAAATTCATTAACTTTTTATTGCAGCCTAAGGTGATTTCAGAAATCTCTAACTACGTGTGGTATGCCAACCCAACGCCAGCGTCGAAGGAGTTTATTGATCCCGAAATTATTGAGCACCCAGGTATTTATCCAAGTGACGAAACCCTAGCCAAGCTGTATGGCGCAAAGGTAACGCCAGCGAAAGTGTCACGCACACTTACTCGCTCTTGGACTAAGTTTCTTCAAAACTAGCGAGTCGCTTGCCACCTAAGGGTGGCAAGCACGTTTTTGTTTCTTGATGGAGGATCCGCAATGGCTGCGGTGTCACACATTTCAAAGCTTCCGGTAGACGGAGAAAAGGCTCCGGAGCCTTTGTTACACATTGAAAGTATTAGCAAAGATTACGATGGAGCCATCGCGGTAGATAACGTAAGCCTTACCATTAACAAAGGTGAGATTTTTGCACTGCTAGGTGCATCAGGTTGTGGTAAATCAACGCTGTTAAGAATGCTGGCCGGCTTTGAAAAACCCAGCTCGGGCAGCATTATTCTCGACGGCCAAGATCTTATTGGCGTACCGCCGCATCGACGCCCAGTAAATATGATGTTTCAGTCTTATGCCTTGTTCCCGCATATGACCGTAGAACAAAACATCGCCTTTGGTTTGAAACAAGACAAACTCCCAAAAGACGAAATAGCCGACACCGTGGCAAGAATGCTGGAATTGGTGCGCATGAGAAACTACGCCAAGCGCAAGCCTCATCAACTATCTGGTGGCCAACGTCAGCGCGTAGCGCTTGCCAGAAGTTTAGCCAAACGCCCTAAATTACTGCTACTAGATGAACCAATGGGCGCACTGGATAAAAACCTTCGCGGGCAAATGCAGCTTGAGGTAGTGGATATTCTTGAGAAAGTGGGCGTTACTTGCGTAATGGTGACCCACGATCAAGAAGAAGCCATGACCATGGCTAGCCGGATTGCGATTATGAATCGCGGCCAGTTTATTCAAGTGGGCGAACCAGAAGAAATTTACGAATACCCCAACTCGCGTTTTAGCGCCGAATTTATTGGCTCGGTGAACGTGTTCGAGGGTGTATTACGCGACAACGATAACGACAGCGCCACCATTGATAGCCAAGAACTGGGCTTTCCTATTAGTCTCAACCACGGTGTATCATCAGCCCCTGGCGTGCCATTTATGGTGGCGGTACGCCCCGAAAAAATGAGTATTTTCAAAACCCTAAAAGGACGTACCAACAACGTATGCCAAGGCACCGTAGAAGACATTGCCTACTTAGGTGACCAATCAATTTATTATGTACGCTTGGCCAGCGGTAAGCGGGTAACGGCAGCCATGCCTAACAGCAGCCGCCATCGCAATAATATGCCCACCTGGGAAGACCAAGTTTACCTATGCTGGCAAGCCGATAGCTGCGTGGTGTTAAAAATATGACCACTCAATCATCAGCCAAACTCAAAAAGTGGCTCACTCGCCTTACGCCCAGTGGCCGCTGTGCGATACTCGCCGTGCCCTACTTTTGGTTATTTCTATTCTTTTTGATGCCGTTTTTCATCGTCTTCAAAATTAGTTTTGCCGAAGCGGTTATTGCTATTCCACCTTACACTCAGCTGATGACAATGGCCGAGGAGCAGGTGCAAATACTGCTAAACCTAGGCAACTACGCTTACTTAATTGAAGACAGCCTGTACATTAGCTCTTACTTGCAGTCGGTACGGATTGCTTCCATCTCAACCTTGTTGTGTTTAATCATTGGCTTTCCCATGGCTTGGGCAATTGTTCACTCTAGCCCCGCTAATCGTAATATATTGTTAATGCTAATTATTTTACCTTCATGGACCAGCTTTTTGATCCGTGTTTACGCATGGATTGGCATTCTTAAAAACAACGGCTTCTTAAACAATATCTTGATGTACACCGGGATTATCGACGAACCTTTGCGAATATTGCATACCGATACCGCGGTGTATATTGGCATTGTATACACCTATTTACCGTTCATGATTTTGCCTTTATATACCGCCTTAATGCGCGTCGATTACTCCTTAGTAGAGGCCGCTCGCGACTTAGGTGCGTCTACCACCACCGTGCTGCTTAAAGTGCTGTTGCCATTAACCAAGGCCGGTATTATTGCCGGCTCGATGTTGGTATTTATTCCAGCCGTGGGCGAGTTTGTTATTCCTGAATTATTAGGCGGCCCAGACTCCATTTTGATTGGTAAAATTCTCTGGCAAGAGTTCTTTAATAACCGCGATTGGCCGGTGGCCGCCGCTGTTGCCTCGGTGATGTTACTGCTATTAATGGTGCCAATTATGTTCTTTTATCGCTATCAAAAACGTGAAATGGAGGCCGGCTAATGGACGCTATCCCCGTTTACAAAACCAAGTGGAAGTGGGCGATACTCGGCTTAGGCTTATCTTTTCTTTATTTGCCTATTTTAAGCCTGATCATCTACTCGTTTAATGCCAACCGTTTAGTCACGGTATGGAGTGGTTTTTCTACCAAATGGTATGGTGCTTTGTTTGACGACGCCCTACTAATGAACGGCATTACGCTTAGCTTGTTGATTGGTTTTATGTCGGCCACCGCCGCGGTGGTATTGGGTACTTTGGCCGCTTTTGTGATGACCCGTTATAACAAGTTTAGAGGCGAAACCAGCTTTGCCTTTATGATTACTGCCCCCTTAGTTATGCCAGAAGTTATCACCGGTTTAAGCCTGTTACTGCTGTTCATTTCTTTGGGGCAAGTGTTTGATTTATTTAGCCAACGCGGCATGTTAACCATTTGGATTGCCCACGTTACTTTTTGTACTGCTTATGTCTCGGTAGTGGTGAGTTCGCGCCTACGTGAGCTAGATAAAAGCATTGAAGAAGCCGCCATGGATTTAGGGGCTACCCCCTTAAAAGTATTTTTTGTGATTACCTTACCCACCATTTTACCGGCGATTGTGGCGGGTTGGTTATTGGCCTTTACCTTATCCTTAGATGACTTAGTCATCGCGAGCTTTGTCTCGGGCCCGAGCGCAACAACCTTACCAATGGTGGTGTTTTCTAGCGTAAGGTTAGGGGTAAGTCCCAAAATTAATGCCCTAGCCACACTGATAATTGGTGTAGTATCTGTCGCTACTTTTATTGCTTGGTGGATTATGGCCAAAGCAGAGAAACGTCGCTTGCAGGAATTAAGAACCGGCAATGCTAAATAGGCGTTAGAAATTGAGGAAACAAACTTAATGGATGTTGGAAAACGCCTGAAAAGTATTCGCTTAATGCGCGGCATTTCGCAACGAGAATTAGCAAAATTAAGCGGGGTCACTAACAGTATGATCTCGCAAATTGAGCAGAACCAAGTTAACCCTTCGGTTGGCTCTTTGAAAAAGATCCTTGATGCAATTCCTATTTCTATGGGCGAGTTTTTCACCTTAGAAATGGAAAGCGACGATAAGATTTTTTATAGCGAAGACGAACTCACCGACTTAGGTGATGGCATGGTAAAAATGCTATTGGTCGGCAGCAAACATAATGGCCGTCAGTTGGCTATTTTACGCGAAATTTACCCACCCGGCGCAGATACCGGCACCGAGTTTATTCAACATGAAGGCGAAGAAGGCGGGATTGTGATTCGTGGGGAAATTGAGATTACCGTTGGCAGCAAATCTAAAGTATTAAAAGCCGGCGACTCCTACTACTTTGAAACCCGCAAACCGCACCGCTTCCGCAATAAAAGCAAAGATGAATGTGAGTTAATTAGCGCCGCGACTCCGCCAACCTTCTAGCCCCAGCATTCAGATAAATTATTGCCACAAAAAAGCCGCTATTAGCGGCTTTTTGTTTGTCTTTATTTATAGCAAATTAGTGCGCCACTGTGGGTTCGCCCACCGACGGTATTTTACGCTTACCTTTGGCAATCAAAGAAAACACTACCGGCACAAAGAAGAACGACAGCATAGTCGTAAGCACAGTGCCTCCGGCAATGGCCACCGCAAACGGAGGCCAAAAACCGCCGCCTTCTAATATCAGGGGTAAAAAGCCACCCACGGTAGTAATGGTGGTGGAGCTAATATGACGAGTACAGCTTAGCACTCCAAAACAAATTGCTTCTGCTTCGCCTGCACAGGCTTTGGGATCGGATTTCAGCTCGGCCACAATCACAATGGCGGCGTTAATCGCTAAACCCACCAAACCTAACAAACCAATAATCACGGTAAAACCAAAGGGGAAACTGCCTAAATAAACACTTAGCAAACCCAAACCCGCTGCTTGAATGGCAGTAATCATAATTAGAAAGCTCAAGCGGAAGGAGTTAAACGACACCACCACCACGGTGACCAGCAGTACCGCAATAATCCCCACACTGGCGAGTAAGTTGCCAACGGCTTCGTTACGCTCGGCTCCTTCGCCACCAAACTCAATTGAGTAACCAGCAGGCAAAGGAACGTTTTCTTCTTCTAAGCGCTGACTAAATACCTCTAGTACTTGGTCAGGTAAAATGTCGGTACGCAAATAGCCTTCTACCACGTTTACTCGACGACCATTACGCCGCGGTATTTCGCCGCGACTTGGCCTAATCTCTAGTTCTGCCAAAGAGGCCAAAGGAATATTGCCGGCAATTTCACTGGTGAGGGTAATGTCACCCAAGTTCTCTAATTGCTGACGCTGTTCATCGGCTAAACGAATACGCACCGGCAAAGACTCGCTGGCTTCTAATACGCTACCGTTAATTCGGCCTTGTAGGTTCGCCTGCAATTGCCCTGCAATTTGAGTGAGCGCGACACCGCTTAAACGAGAGGCCTCTTCATTTACCTTTAGCCACACCTTAGGCGTGCCCGCTAACAAGGTGGCTCGGGTATGAGTAACATGAGGGATTTCTGAAAGAATGCGTCGGTATTCGTCACCTAGCTCTTTAAGCTGATCCAAGTTTGGCCCATAAACGCGTAGCTCAATAGGCGCATTAAACGGAGGGCCCTGCTCAAGTTTTCTTACCAGAATTTGCGCCTGAGGATAGAGCAAATCAAACTCGGCCTGCAGGTTTGGAATCAAGCGGTTGGCGGCGCGAAAATCATCGGTAGTAATCATCGCTTGGGCGTAGTTTTTTGCCCCTTGCTGGCGCAGCATTAAGTTGTAATAAAATGAAGGCGCATTGTTGCCAACAAACCAACTCACCGACTTAATGCCTTGTTTCGCGTAAAGGTGCTCGGTGAGCTCCTCGGTTAAACGCTCGGTAGCGTAAATGCTCGACTGCGGCGCCATGTAAACTTCAATTTGGAACATGTCTCTGTCAGACGGCGGGAAGAACTGCTCGGTTAAACTGCCAGCACTGTAAAATCCAAATAACGGCAAGGCCGTAACCAACAAAATAGCAATTTTAGGGTAGCGTAAACTAGCGTGCAAAACAGCCTGAAAACCACGACTGAGGGCAGGAAACTGGATGCCTTTCTCATACCAATGATCCGCGGTTTGCTGCGAAGGTAAAAAGTGACCAGAAAAGGTGGCCACTAGGGTATGCGAGATAAAGTAAGAACCAATCAGTGAGAAAATCACACTTAAGGCAATACCGCTAACAAACTCGCCAGCCGGCCCTGGCATTAATACAATTGGTAAGAAGGCCAAAATAGTGGTTAAAGTTGAGCCTAACAGTGGCAGCCAAAGGTGGCTTAGCGACTCTTTCACCGACTGCAAACCGCTCTTACCTTGCTGACGTTTTTGAGCAATGGTATCGGCCATAACAATGGCGTTATCAACCATAATCCCCAACGCCACCACTAAGCCAGTTACCGACATTTGGTGGATCGGCAAACCATAAAACTTCATACACGCTAGCGTGAACATTACTGTTAAAGGTAAAGACAAGCCCACAATTAAGGCTGAGCGCCAACCTAAGGTAAGCAGCAGTACCACCACAATAATGGCAAAACCAATCAGTACATTTACCACCAGCTCGCCAAGGCGTTTAGCGGTATACCCGTCTTGCTCAAAGATAATGTCGGCGCTTACATTGGTGGGTAAAATGGTTCTAAAGTCATCAAGGGTTTGATTAACTCGAGCACTCCACTGATCCACTCGGTATTCGGCCAACATCCGCACACCCACCACAATCGCGTAGTCACGCTCAACCACGGCAATTTGCTCTGGCGGGGATTTTAACTGGCGGGTCACGGTGGCCAAATCACCTAAACGGTAAACATAACCATTTTCGGCACTGCTAACCGGGATGTTTTTAATCCGTTCTAAAGAGTTGAGTTCGCCCTCAAGCTCCAACTGCATGCGGGTATTTTCGTTAGTGAGTTCACCAGCAGATACTTTGGCATCGGCCCCTGCAATAATTTGCGATACTTGATCAGTGGTAAGCCCCATGGCCCCCGCTTGATAGGGCTCAATCTCAACCAGAATTTCTTCTTCACCCTGCCCCTGCAAATCTACAAAGTCAGTCCCCGACACATTACGTAAGCGGTTTTGTAGCTCTTTGGCATAACGGCCTAAAATGGCTAAGTCGGTGTCGCCCGGCCCCGTCCAGCGCAGTGCAATTAAGCTGGTAAAGGCATAACCACGGTCATCATCAACGACCGGTTCAGACGAGCCATCAGGCAACAGCGGCGGCAATTCGCCCACCAAATCTCGTACCCTTGCCCAAACCGGTACTACATCAATTACGGCGTCTTTTAATTCAACTTGAAGTACCGAAAAGCCCGGGCGAGAAGACGACTGCACTCGCTTAATCTCGGGAAGTTTACGAATTTTGTTTTCGATAAGCTCGGTCACCAAGGCTTCTACGCGCTCAGCGGAAGCGCCAGGGTACTGAGTAACAATACTGGCAAAACGACTAGTAATTTTAGGGTCTTCGCTGCGCGGCAGGGTGCTTACCGCGCCCATTCCCGCCACAATAATTAGCGTGATTAACAGGGCAATTAAGCGCCCATTGTTAAAAAGAGCGCCTATCATTGGCTTGCCTCTTCCAAGGCACCGCTCGGATTAACGGTTTGCCCCGGCACGTAACGGTGCATGCCGGTCGCTACAATGGCTTCACCCGCTTGCAAGGCACCACGCACAAAGGCTTGGTCTTCGGTAGCATAACGAACGCTTACATCACGCCGCTCTAATTTAAAATTCCCGTCACTTTGTGCCACAATGGCGTATACATTCCACAAACCTCGAATGCCGTCGGTAATGGCGGTCACCGGAATCCAGTAACCAGGCTCTTCTACCGTTTCTACCACATTTAAGTAAGCCAGTTGGCCACTCACTAAATTATCGTTATCAGGCAAGGCAAAGCGTAACTGAACAGTGCGAGTAACCGGATCAACTTGGCCACCAGCAGCCACCAAGTCTACGGCGTAGTGGCGTTTAGCCACAGTAACCGACTTAGGTTTCACCATATCAACTTGCTCTAGCAAACGAACCGGCACCCCTACTTTTACCTCGTTAGCGCCTTTTTGCAGTACCGTTAGTACCGGTTGAGATGCCCCCACTACTGCCCCCTCAGACACAGTACGCCGATCAATAATGCCGCTGTACGGCGCAACCAAAGTAGATTTTTCAATACGGGTGCGGTTAGCTTTAATAGAGGCATCAATACGGGCTTTATTGGCCCACAAGGATTTTTGCTGCGCGACCAGTTCATCAACATTTTGCGCCGAGGCATAGCCGTCATCATTCAGCGACTTTACCCGTTTTAAATTCGCTTTAACCAATGAGGCATCGGCGGCGAGCTGTTGCAGCTGTGCTTGAAGGTCAATGTACTCAATCTCGAGTAGCTCGGTATCAAGTTGCATTAGAATAGCGCCTTGCTCAACCCTTTCACCTTCATCTACATAAATATTAGAGATTTTACCCGCAAGTTCAAAGCCAATATCAGCACGTTGCTTAGCAATTACTTGCCCTACAAACTGCCGCTCTACGGCATAATTGTCGCTAAGAACCGGCACAAAAGCTTTCACTTGTGCAATATTAATAGGCTCGTTGGCAAGGCTTGTAGAATCGTCGGCATGGGCCAAATTAGAAGAAGCATTCACTAACACCGCTCCTACAAAAAGAGAGGCAAACAAAAAGGTGAATGAAAATAACGACCTATGCATATTAACGTCCGTGTGACTTAGTGGTAAAAGCTCTACTCAGTGTAGGAAGTGTGCTCATTAGTGTCTAGTGTTTGCGCATTCTATTCACAAAAAGATTCATATAAAAAACCGACCAATGTAGCAAAATACAAAACACTTGCGCTTATAATCAGCCTACTACAAAATAAATTGTTAATTATTTTATAACAACGGATGTTTTTATGAGTACCTTGGCTGATCACCCAGACTATTCTTTATATTCAAATGCGAATACTTTTTTACGCCAAGCCTTAGATCATCGCCCTGCGCTTAGCTCGGCTGATGTGGTGATTACCGGCCTCCCTTTTGATTTAGCCACCACTGGCCGTTCTGGTGCCCGCTTAGGGCCAGACGCAGTGCGCCGCGCATCAGTAAATTTAGCCTGGGAGGAAAAACGTTGGCCTTGGGATTTTAAGTTGTTAGAGCGTATCGGTTTAGTGGACGCAGGCGATTTAGTATTTGATTGTGGCGAGCAAGCCCAGTTTACCCAGCGAGTAGAAGACTATGCCACCAGCTTACTTAAAGCGGGCAAAACCATGCTGAGCCTAGGCGGTGACCATTTTGTTACCCTGCCGCTATTGCGCGCACATGCCAAACACCATGGTAAAATGGCGTTGCTGCACTTCGACGCACACACCGACAGCTACAGCGCAGGTAGCCGTTACGACCATGGCACCATGTTTTATCATGCGCCTAAAGAGGGATTAATCGATCCCGCTTGTTCCCTACAACTAGGCATTAGAACCGATTACGAGAAAGCCAATCATCCCTTTGAAGTGATTAATGCCGACCATGCCAATAACTTAAGCATTGAGCAAATTGTTCAGCAAATTCGCCAACGCATCGGCGACAAGCCCTTATACCTTAGTTTTGACATTGACTGCTTAGACCCCGCTTATGCACCAGGCACAGGCACACCAGTAGGTGGTGGATTAAGCACTAACCGAATCCTACAAATTCTACGTGGTTTGCAAGGCGTAAACATTATCGGAATGGACGTAGTAGAGGTGGCCCCCGCTTACGATAACAGCGAAGTAACGGCACTCGCGGCCGCAACCATTGCCGTTGAGCTGCTGCACTTATGGGCTGTTAAACATCGATAATTCGCTAGTGAAAGCAATGAGTTAAGGTATGGGAAGGGGACTTTTGCTTTCGCGTAGTTAAAGAATTAACGCCGGTTTAAGCGGCTAAAAATAGTTGGCTATAATTTGTGAGGTACGAACAAAGCCAACTGTTTTTTGTCCGACTTGAAAACATTTGTTAGCTATTTCTGCTTATGAATAACTGTAAAGCAAGTTCCTCTATCTCCTTAGCCATGGCAATATTATTTCGCCAGTGCTCGGGAATACCTGAAAAACCGTAATATGCTCCCGCTATTTGACCACAAATAGCGGCGGTTGTGTCTGCATCATTACCAATATTTGCGGCAAGGAGAATACATTCTTTAAAAGAAGAGCCATTCATAAAGCACCAAAGAGCAGAGGCTAATGATTCAACAACATAGCCACTTCCTGTCATTTGAATGTATTCGTAATTTAAAAAATCACATTGTGAAATCGCACTGACTTTTTCACAACAAGGAATATATTTATTGTTTTTAAAGATATCCGACTTACTTTCTGCGTAAAACGCATTAAATATTAAACTAGAAAATAATTTTGAAGAATCGATACACTCAGCAGAACCATGCGTAGTACGAGAGCTCTCTCCTGCATATTGTATACATTGTTCATAATTGTCATGATAGTAAATTGGTATTGGAGCCAATCGCATAATTGAACCATTACCTGAAGCGTATTCATCCGTAGAACCACTGAATGGATTTTTAGTCTCAATATACTTACGTAAAGCCATTGATACGGTTATACCAATATCAAAGCAAACACCATTACTACTCATATACCCATTTTTATACCATTCGCAGTAACGATTCATTTGGTCAATTGGGTCAAAACAATTTTGCTGCAATAAACTATTAGCAAGGCATAAAGCCATTGATGTATCATCAGTCCATTCACCAGGATTTAAGTCAAAAGGACCTCCACCTATCATATCGGTTATAGGCTCAAATGCGTCTCTTTTTTCAAATTCAAGCGTAGTACCGACTGCATCACCGCAGGCTAAACCGACTAAAGCGCCTTTTATTTTATCTTCCAATTTAAAGCCTCAAACAAATGAATTGATACAGATAATACTGATAGCTAACGCCGCTACTAAGCGGACAAAAATTGTTGGCTAAACTGTGTAGCGAAACGAAACGTAGGCAACTGTTTTTGTTCCGCTTGAATGCTCTTGTTAACTGGTTACTTTATTTCAAGAACAAGCTCTAAATTTAGAAGGTGTAACATTTGAGAGCCATTAACCAAGATCCGATGCTTACCTTTAGCAGCTTTACAACAGCAAGTTAATTTAGCTCCTTCTTGTTGCAGAGACTTTATAAATCTACGCTCACCATTTAGCATTCCCCACAACCAAACTAAATGTTCATTAATAGAGCTACTTTTATCAAGTTGAGATCGTATAACAACATTCCCTTTTTCAATCGAAGTAAATGGCAATTTAGAGCATATTGCATCTTTACGATTTGAAACACCCTCGATTATGATTTCTACAGAACTCATAAGTTAAAATATCCAGTTAACGCTTTTGTCATTTGCGTTTTGGTTGTAGTGGATTTTTGGGGTAATGTGGCGCAGCCACCCCAAAAAGGAGCGAAGACCAAAACGTCAAATGGACAAACTTGTTAGTTGGCAATGGACTGGCACCACTTTTGATGTGCATTTAAATCTTCGCCGAAACCTGCCGCCATTTAGAAGATCCCTCCAATCCGTGCTTGCTAGCTCTAGAGCTGTTTCTAACCAACCTTCAGCTTCACAGCCCAACTTTAAAACCGCAAACCTTATCCGCTCCATTTGTTCAGGCGTCCAGCCTTCGCAATCAAGAGCCTCCGTACCACAATAACTCTCTAACATTTCACATACTTCGATGGCCTCTCGAGACTTGAAAAGTATGTTTACCACGGTCTTTGTATTGGGACTGAGTGCACTCATGGTTTTGCCATATAGACATAATGATCCCTGGTGAAAGTGCCGACCTCCTGCGTTTATCGTGGGTTAGTCAAACTAGAGCCACACTGT
>NZ_JAUOSJ010000025.1:0-24207 GCF_030548385.1 Agarivorans sp. 1_MG-2023
TGAACTCTCGAAGGGCTATTAACCCTTGCCGGTTTTCAAGACCGGTGCATTCGACCACTCTGCCACCCCTCCGCAGCGGTGTGAATATTACGTATATGAATTTAGAATGTAAAGACTAAAACCGTTTAACCGCTCGCAATTCAGTCAATTAAGCGTAAGTTTTTCTCTGCTCGTTGAATTATTCGCCAGTCCTCGTCTTTTTTAGGTCAACTAGCAAATGCTTAGCCTTAACCCAAAGATTTAATTAGTACCTTTTATTCACCTAAAAACGGATAACGAACGCCAACTTGAGCACGGATTTCATCCATTATTTGCATCGTAGCAATACTGTCTTGCCAACCCATGACTTCACTTTGTAACTTGCCTGCCGCAACACATTGCATCACTTCTTCAATCTGATACTCGAATCCAGAGGCCTTAAATGGGAAATCAAGCATCTGCTCAGCTTGACCATCAACACGCAAGCTAGCTTTAGTACCTACCCAGAACATGTTTGGCACTCTAATAGAACCCTTAGTCCCATAAATCGTAAAATCATTTTCGGTGGTAGCCAGAAAGTTGCAGGTAAACTGACTGGCCGCGTTACCGTAATTCATTATCACCGAGTTACGCTCGTCAACACCCGTTTCACCGACAATGCCATCGGCTAGAATTTTAGTCGGATTGCTTTGCATAACAAACTGGGACATCGACACGTTGTACACGCCCATATCCAGTAAACAGCCACCCGCTAAGTCGATATTTAGTAAGCGATCATTATCATCACGCGGAATGTTAAAACCAAAGCTAGAACTCACTAGCTTAATATCACCAATCAATTGCTCATCTAACCAACGGCGAACCTGTTGCCAAGCAGGCTGGAAACGCGTCCATAAGGCTTCCATCAAAAACACCTTGTTCTGCTCAGCGATATCAACCAAGGCTTGAGTTTGCGCGGCGTTTACTGTGAGAGGTTTTTCACACAGCACCGGCTTGCCAGCCTCTAGGCACATTTTAATGCTGTCAAAATGAAATCGATGGGGATTGGCAATGTAAATAGCATCTACATTTGGATCTTCGGCTAAGCGCTGGTAATCATCATAGGCATGTTGGCCAGAAAACTCATCAGCGAATGCTTGAGCTCGCACTAAGTTTGAACTCGCCACCGCATATAACTCAGCGTTAGGAACTACAGCTAAAGCTTCAGCAAAATTACGGGCAATACGACCAGGAGCGATGAGCCCCCAATTAAACGCGCGATCTGTCATGTTCGCTCTCTTTGATAAGTCTAATAAAGGTTTATCTTAACCCGTTTATGCGCACTTGCCAGTCACGCTCCCGCTTGCACCTAAAACATATAACAAACTGTGAAGCGCATCGACTAGCACGTTTTTTCAATGAAACTTTTCATGATTAAATCAATAAAAACATCATGCTAAGCACTCACTACGGGTTGCGAACTTCGGCTAAAGTAAACCATGGCTATCGCTAAAACGGCCAAGGCGATAATCTGCCATTGCAGCGCCAATGGGCAAAGCAGCACTAATGCTATACAGGCCATTAATGCCCTCTCCCAATGCGCCAACTTGCGCTTCTGCCAGCCTTGCATCACCAAGGTAAAAGCATATAAACCGGGTAAAGCAAACCCAAACACTTGCAGCGCAGCTAGCCAGTTACCGTGAGCAAGTGGCGTATAAGCAAACAATAGCGGAATAATGTATAAACCCTTGGCAATCTTCCAAGAGGTAAAGCCAGTAGCCATTGGGGGGGATTTAGCAATAGCGGCTGCGGTAAACGTACATAAACATACTGGCGGCGTAACATTACTGTCTTGTGATAACCAAAAAATGACTAAGTGGGATGCTAACAGCAACATTGAAATAGTCGCCTCATCAAGCAGCATCGGACGCAATAAGGCCATCATTTCGTCTGGCATTTGCGCAATAACGTTCTGCGCTTCAGCCAAACTTAAACTGCCTTGCTCAGGGCTAACGCCCACCAGCATTAACACTGCTTGAACTTCTGCACTGATGCTGCCAGAGCTCAATACATTTACTAACTCAGCATTAGCCATAAGTTGTAGTAAAGCTGGTGCAGACAAAGTAGCCAGCACAATGTATGAGGCGGTAACAGGCAACCCCATGCCTAATACCAAGGAAGCAATAGCCACCAGTAACAAAGCAATAAGTAAGCTGCCACCCGACCACTCGGTAATCATCAGAGAAAATGTATTGCCTATACCAGCAGTGGCAATAACGTTAACGATTAAGCCTACAGAGCAAAGCAATACCGCCGTGACCACCATATTTCGAGAACCCAGCGCAAAAGCATCGGCAATAGCCCGAAAGCCCATTTTATTGGGGGTAAACCAAGAGCTAACAATAACAGCGATGATGGCGATTACCGCGGCATAGGTGGGTGTGTACCCCATCACTAACAACACAATCAGCAGGGTAACAGGCACAATAAACGACAAACCTTCGCGCATCACCATTGGCAACAGCGGTGGTGCCTTTTCCATGGTGCGGGTAAGCCCGGCCTTGTAAGACTCGGTGCGCACATAAAACACTAACGAGGCGAAGTAGAGTATCGCGGGCAAAATACTCACCATAACAATAGTGCTGTAAGGGATCTGAGTATAACTGGCCATAACAAAAGCCCCTGCCCCCATAATTGGCGGAACAATTTGCCCACCAGTTGAGGCTGATGCTTCTACTGCTGCAGCAAATCGAGGGCTAAAGCCGGCATTTTTCATCAGTGGAATGGTAACTACACCAGTTGATGCGGTATTGGCCACAGCACTACCTGAGATAGTCCCGGTTAACCCCGATGCAATAATAGCAACAATGCCCGGCCCTCCTACTAAGCGACTCGCAATGCTTTTAGATAGGTGAATGACAAAGTCACCGGCCCCAGATCGTAGTAAGAACGCACCAAACAAAATAAACATAAATACAAAGCTGGCCGAAATTCGAGCAACATTGCCAAAAATAGCATCATCACCATAAATACTTCTAAACAAAAGCGTTTCTAAACTAAGACCTTTAAACTGAAATACCCCAGGAACAAAATTACCCCACCATGCTAAATAAGAAATCGCGGTTACAATTAAAATAGGGATAACCCAACCGGTTGCTCGGCGAGTCATATCGATAGCACCGAGTATCACTACCGTGCCGCATAACCAATCTAAAGCGACTAAGCGCACTCCACGCTCATAGATTAGGTCTTCAGCAAACAGTAAATAAACAGCAGATAGCGCAATCGCTAACACCCATACCTTATCGAGCAATGAAACAAATATATTGTCTGTTAACGGCTTAAGTAGGCCACATAACAGTACAAAACCTGCGAAGTGTAAGATGTTCTGTTGTAGCACTGCGATGTCGGCAAAGATATTGAAATAAACATGAGCGAGGCTAATTACAATACCCAAACCATAAACCACGGGTACAGCACGGGTATCTTCAATTTCCTGACGAATACTGTCAGGTACGGCGTTCCACTGCATGCTTAAGGATCCTGAAGGTAGAAGAATCTAAAAAGAAAAAACCTAGGCACTACGCCTAGGCTTTAAGCCACGCTAACTAGTTGGCAACAAGGTGATCTGGAATATCTAAGCCTGCTTCGCGGTAGTAACGAGCAGCGCCTGGATGTAGCGGAGCGGGCAAACCGGCAAGCGCTTTGTCTAAGGCCATAGCGTTAGTCGCTTTATGAATGGCTTGCAAAAAGCCTAAGTTTTCGTAAACGGTTTTGGTGAGCAGGTAAACAAACTCTTCATCTACATCAGCGTGTACTGCCAGAAAGTTGGGCTGCGCCATAGTATTCCAATCTTCGCTTAGATTTGGATAAGTACCGGCAGGGATAACATAACGGGTCCATAAACCTAAACCACCATTGGCCTTTTCCATCTGTTCATCAGTCACCGCTAGGGGCATAACATCCGCTGCAGCAGCTGCAAACAACTTGGTTACCGCGCCAGTAGGTGCACCAGCAGGAGTATTAATGCCTTCAACTTGGCCATTTTGCAGGGCTTCTGCTGATGGACCATAACCTGCTGAAAACAGCTCCATTTGCTTATCTATATCCACACCAAGATTACTCAGTAAAAAACGATTAGAACCAATGGTGCCCGAGTTCTTTTTACCTAAAGCCACTTTGCTACCCGTCAACGCCAGTAAATCACTTAAATCACCGTTTTTAGCGTGCTCCTTTTTCACCACAAATTGCTCAACGTTTTGCCACAACATAGTGATAGAACGAAGGTGAGTTTGCTTGCCTTCCTTCTCCAAAGGTCCAGTACCATTTACCGCATATGAACCATACAAACCTTGTAAAATGGCAAACTGTGCTTCTTTGTCGCGCAACAGCTTAATGTTCTCGCCAGAGCCTGCAGAGTTAATCGCCGAAACACTCACTTTGTGCTTGGGTTGAATTTTCACCTTCGTTAAGGTGGCTAACGCCACACCCACTGGGTAATAAGTACCGCCAGTACTGGCTGTTGCTAACAGGTAATTAGTGCCTGTGTCAGCGTGTACTGAAAAAGATAATGCACTCGCGATTAACGCGACCTTGCCAAGCCAGTTACGCATGGTTTTACTCTCCTTAGTAAGCAGCCCAGATACAACTCGAGCCAAACACGGTGTTGATTATGAAATCGCAATGATTTTAATGAATTTTCATCCTAGACATCACGGCTTGAATTAACAAGCTATTAACATAGCTATTCGACTAAAGTTGCAAATGGTAAATAACGCTATTCAAAGTACTTTTTAAAAAGAGCGGCGAACTCGGCAGATTCACGTACCTGCGCTAAGGCTTGTTGAAAGCGTTGTAACTCTAGCTGGCTAATTGAGCGATTAAAGGCAAAACAATATTGGTGTTCAAATAAGCGATAAATGGGTTTAAAACTTGATTCATGCCCCACTACGCTTTGCTCGGCAAGCGCAATTAAATCGACTCTGCGTAAGGCTAACAACTTAAACGCTTGCTCAACGGTTTTTAGTCTGTGCAGATTGTCTTTTAACTCGGTGTTACTTAAGTAACCGTCTATTGCTTGCCCTTTAATCACTGCAATTTTATAGCTCGCAGCATCACTCAGTTGGGAAATCTTCAATTTACTATCAGACAAGCCATAAAACTGGCCTTTGGCAGAGTTAATCGGGCAAGCCCACTTAAAGTAGTCTTTACGTTGATGAGTTTTAATTGTGGAGAACAACACCGTATAGCTCTGTTGCTGCAAAATAGAATAGCCACGTGCCCAAGGCACCATTTCTACCTTTGGCATTGGGCTACCAAGTTGCTTAAAGACTAACGCTAAGAGCTCAACAGAAAAACCACTTACCTGTTCTTGCTCAGTAAAGTTGTAAGGAAAAAATTCTTCGCTGTAATACCGCAACTCTTCCAAAGTATGGGCATAAAGGGGCGTACTGGAAAGCAACAACATAGCAAAGACAAAAGGCTTAATATTGAGCAAACAAATGTCCTCTTTAGGCTAACGGCCTTTGATGATAATGGCGATAATGCCATTGCAAACTGGCCAGCTATAGCACTTCTCATTAAGTACAAGTACACTTCTCACTCACTTATTCGATAGAGTATTAGCCTTTGAGTTTTTATCGACTGTGCTGCGCAATGTTACTCAGTTTTTGCAGCGCTTCTCTACATGCCTCAGCTTGGCATGAAAGCCAGCCGACTGCCGCAGGTAAACGCTCTATTAAACAAGTGATTAAGACTTACCATAACGATAGTCTAAAGCGGCTATTACCGCTATTTGTTGCCGCTAAAGTGGACTACCCTCCACAAAAAATAACCTTGTTAGCCAGCAAACGGTCACGCCGACTGGAACTTTGGGCAGACAGTGGAGAGGGGTTTAAGTATATACATACCTATTGGATTAGGCATGCCAGTGGCACTGCAGGCCCAAAACTGCGTGAAGGCGACTTACAAGTGCCCGAAGGGATTTACGAAATAAACGCTTTAAATCCAAATAGCAAATTCCACCTTTCGATGAAGCTAAACTATCCCAATAGTTTTGATTTAGAGAAAGCTAAACTAGAACAGCGCCACCAGCCCGGCTCCAATATTTTTATCCACGGTAAAACCTCATCGGTAGGCTGTTTAGCCATGGGTGACCAAAACATCGAAGACTTGTTTGTACTGGTGGAGAGAATTGGCCCCAACAACAGTAAAGTGGTCATTGCCCCTCACGATCCACGACTTTTATCCTTATTCCCAGTACCAGATCATTTACCCGAATGGACCGGTGAGCTATATAAACAAATTCAACAACAATTTGAACAATTTAGCCAATGAGTTAGGCTAAGCGTATTGCTTAACTCGTAAACGGAGAAGTTGTTAATGCCAATTGTGCATATTCGCTCCCTAGCACTGCCCGAATCAGTAGATATGCCAGCGCTTTTGAACAAACTGGCCAAAGACTTTGCCCAGCAGGCCAAGATTCAACTAGAGCATATTAGCCTTGACTGGCAATACATTCAGCCGGGGCACTATTTCGTTAACAAGCAAGTACATATGCAACAACACGTTCATCAACCCCCTCTCATTGCAGAATTGATCGTACCCGATGTACACAGTGAGAAGCGCCAGCAGCAGCTATTAAGCTTGCTAGCTAAGCTCATTCATCAGCACAGTCATATTGCGCTAAACAACATTTTTATATCACTGCAGGTCGCCCAGTCAGGGACTATTTTTGATAATGGAAAGATCGTTACTTGGCCTCAAAAAGGCTAAGAGGAAAGCACCTTACATTCAACTACTTACCATATTCTCTAGGCAAATTGATTTTGAACCCCAAACCCTGCGGCTCCGCGGTAAAACTCTCTACGCTGCCAAGTAAGTGTTGATGCACCAAGTTATATACTTGATTTAACCCTAAGCCCACATTGCCAGAGCTACGCCCAGTTGTATAAAAAGGATTAAAGATGAGGTTTATATCTTCGGCTTGCACGCCTGTTCCATTGTCTTGATAAACAATTTCCACTGTCTCATGTGAGGCGCTAATATCCACTTTAATATGCGGGAAGGTTTGGCTAGAAAAACCATGTTGAATTGAGTTATCAATTAGACAAGAAAATACCAATTCTACTGCGCGCTGATTGAGCAACATATTTGGATTTGCGCCAGAAATAGACAACTGAATTTGTCGCTCCGAAAAAGGCTGCAAAAACATTTGTAGCTGTTGCTCCAACCATGTTTTTAGATTTAGTCGCTGCAAACTGGCATCAATGTCGCTGCCAGCCAAGGCCTTAAAGGTATTAACTAAGGCTGCCGAGCGCTGCAAGCTGCTTTCAAGTAATTCACCGCCCTCTGCCCCTTGGCGTATCAACGCTTCTAAGTCTGAGCGGGCTAAGGTTCCACTTTCTAAGCTTTGCCCTATCGTTTGAAAGTTACTCACTAATTGAGAGGCCGCAGTAATTCCCACTCCTAAGGGGGTGTTAAGTTCGTGAGCCATTCCGGCTACCAAGCCACCCAAGGCAGCCATTTTCTCTTTTTCCACCAGTTCTAATTGGGTATCGTTTAACTTACCCAATGTATCTTGTAGGGTATGATTTGCTTGCTCGAGCTCATAAGTTCGCTCGGTAACTCGTTGCTCCAGTTGTTCCTGATCTCGAGTCACTCTCTCCGCCATGCTATTAAGTAAACTACCCACTTGATTGAACTCTTCATAGGCCAACGACGGCGCTTTGCTGTCGTAGCGGCCTTCTGAATAATTAGCCACTAAACGACTAAGGTGCTCTAAAGGATCCACAATACGCCGAGTTAGCATTAGCGCGATGATCGCCACCAAAACAAAAATCACCAACAAGATAATTACAACATTAGATTGGCGCTCTACCAACAAGCCCCAAAACGAGCGGCTTTCAGCACTGAGTGATAGCGACAAGGGCTCCGACATATTACTCAAATCTAAGTCTACATCTATGTAAAATCTACGAATCGGTTCTTCGCCTTTAGTGCCTTTAAATAACAAACGCTGCGAGTGAAATAGCTCTAAACTTCCGTGCTGAGAAATCCTCGACTCAGCTTCTTTCCATAGCGATTGCATCGGCACAAAAACCAACAATGCCCCCACCTGTTGGCTGTTCTCTATCGCGTTTAAGTTTTTCTGTACTAAAGGTTGCATCAGCAACAAGCCCGAATCACTATCTATCGCCTCTCCATTTTCTACTAATTGGGCAAACTCGGCGTCTTGATATACTTCTACCACCGCGTTATTGCTACCTTGCTTGACCAACTGATTGAGCCTGCGAACTGCAGGTAAATGCGCTTTTAGATCTAGAATTTCAGCTTGAAGTGGCGCACCTTCAATAATTCGGCCATCTAAATCAACAATATAAATCGCTGAGGCCCAATCGTTTTGTTGCAGTACCTCAGTTATTAGCTGATTAGAATGGAAACCAAAAATTGCTGAGGTGGGTGTTAATACAACATCATTTACCTGCGCCAAACTTTGCAAATCTAATAGTAATTGGCGCACCCTGTGCTGAATGTTTTGGGCAATGTTATTAGCTTTTAAATACAAGGTTTGAGTAATAGCCTGTTGATCTTGCTCAGCAATTTGCTTGAGCATGAACGAGCCAATAAGCGTACTGGGCAACAAGGCTCCAAGTAAAATACTAAGCGCTAAAATGGTTCTAAGTTGGTTGGCCTTAATTCTCATTTTTTAGATGCTGTCCATAATCTCTTTCGGCATATTGCTGCATATATTCTCCAGCTTTATTTGCATCAATGACGCCTTTATTAAATAACTCAAATCCCTTACGCAAGCCAATCCAAGCACTACCTTGTGCTGCCTCGGCCGACATCGGTACCGCTAACTCTAGTTGAGCCAGCATTGCGCTTTCGTTTTCATCAGAGTTTGCTTTTATTTCACTAATTAGTTGGCTATCTACCGGTAAGAAACGCGCCTTTTCGTAAAGTACGCGCTGAACCTTTTCGCTTTGCAAAAATACACTTAATTGCTTAAGCGCCTCGGCTTTGGGGCCATCTAAACTGTTATCAGGAAACACTAACACTAAGCTAGAAGACAACGGTCGAAAGGCTTTCTTGCCAATATTGGGAATCAACGCAATACCTAAGTCATCCCCTAAGTGCTTCTCAAAATCAGCGACTGCCCACTCACCGTTTATTGCATACGCTACTTTACCTTCGATAAAATCTTTGTATCCACAGTCGTAGGTACACTCAGAGCTCACCAACCCTCGGGTAGCCAAGCTTTTGTAAAAATTAAGCGCATCATTCATTGGTGGATCGTTTAAGGTCACCAATTTTCCGCGAGTCATTCGCCCACCAAAAGTATTGTAAAAGCCCGCAAACCAATACATCTCAGAATAGTTCCAACCAATGGCTGCCACGCCAGCCTCATCAAACTGATTTTTTTGCTCTAACAAAGACTGCCAAGTCGTTATTGGTTCTTTCACTAACTGGCGATTGTAAAACAACATGAGGTGATTCCCCTGTAAAATGGGAATACCGTAAAGCGTATTATCGATGCTGGCAGTGAGTTGAATTTCGGCATTAGTTTTCTGGCTAATGAGCGCCTGCGGTACCTCAGAAAATTTGCCTTGTTCGGCAATACCTACGAAGTCTGAAGGGGCAAAAACCACATCGGCCGCAGTACCTTGCAGTACTGATTTTATTAAAGAGGGTTTTAAACTTTCTGAGGTAATTTGGTATAACGTAACTTGATGGTTATGGTCACGAGAAAACTCTTCAAGCAGCGCTCGGAAGGTAGCGCTACCTTGTTCTCGATAGTACAAAAAACTTATATCGACTGCGCTAGCGCCTTGCCCTAATAGACATAAAAGCAGCAACCCAACTCGCATGCAAACCTCTTCTTCATCCACCCTGCATTGAGTGTAGTTCAAATGAAGCTGTTTGCGCCTAAAATGGGCTTATAATTCGAGACATAGCAATCACTTAAGTGATTGCAGTTTTGTTATTTTGGGTCTATGCAGGCTGGTATTCCGCCACTAATTCAGCACTCTGAGTAAGCGCTGTTTTTACCCAGTTAGGCAAGTCATCAATGTCTAAGTTATCCAAGAGATTTTTAAGCTCTAGACCTAACTCTGTATCGCCTTCTATTTTCAATCGGCGTTGGAAAAAAAGCGTATCAGGATCTTCTTGACGCCCCATCATCAACACAAAGTCATTTAACTCACCGGAAAAACTCACATCAACAGTGTCAGCTTTGGCTTGTACCTGCAATTTTTGCTGGCTAAAAGTGATGTACCAACTCGCGTTTAAATCACTCACTGTCAGCTTTAAATAGCGCTGTTCTAGAAAGTCCAAATCACCGTCTTCAATGGCCTCGGCAAAGGATACTGCTAAGGCTTTTTCTATCACTAAACTTTGTAAAGAAAAAGGGCAATATTTGGCAGGTAAACTCAATACCCTTGGCATTTCTTTCACTAAAGACCGTTTCAAGCGAGTAAGCACTTAGTTACCTCATAAAAATAAAATCAACGTATATAAGTGGCTCAGTTTACTCAAGTTTGCTTAGCGCAAAGCTGCGCTGAGTCAATATCCAATAGAACTAAGCCCAGTAGAATGACAAAAAATCTCTAGTAGAGCGACATATGGAATTACTTTGTCCTGCCGGCTCATTACCTGCAGTGAAAGCAGCGGTAGACCACGGCGCCGATGCCATTTATATCGGTTTTAAAGATGCCACTAACGCACGCCACTTTGCGGGTTTAAACTTCGAAGGCAAAAAACTAGATAAAGCCGTTGATTACCTAAAAAGCCGCCAGCGCCAATTGCACGTAGCAATCAACACCTTTGCTCACCCTCAGCAACACCACCTATGGTTTGCAGCCATTGATCGCGCCGTTGAGATTGGTGCCGATGTGGTGATTTTGGCCGACATTGCTTTACTGGAATATGCTAAACAGCGTCATCCTAATTTAACGGTACATTTATCGGTGCAGGCCTCGGCCACTAATGCCTCGGCAATTGCATTCTATCAACGTAACTTCAACGTAAAACGGGTGGTATTGCCACGCGTACTATCGATACACCAAGTTAAGCAACTTTCTAGAGCTTGCCCAGATATGGAGCTTGAAGTATTCGCTTTTGGCAGCTTGTGTGTCATGGCAGAAGGACGTTGTTATTTGTCATCGTATTTAACTGGCGAATCACCAAATACGGTTGGAGCCTGTTCACCAGCTTCTTTTGTTCGCTGGCAAGAAACCGAACAAGGCTTAGAATCTCGCCTGAATGACATTCTAATTGACCGCTACGGGCCCAATGAAACAGCTGGTTATCCAACGCTGTGTAAGGGCCGTTTCGATGTAGATGGCCACCGTTATCATGCGCTTGAAGAACCTACTAGCCTAAATACCCTCGAATTATTGCCAGAACTGTTTTCTGCCAATATCTCTGCAGTAAAAATTGAAGGCCGGCAACGCAGCCCAGCCTATGTCGCGCAAGTGACTCAAGTGTGGCGTGAAGCTATTGATAGCTATCAGCGTGACCCTGAGCAGTATGCAGCAAAAAATCAATGGATGAGCCAATTAGCGAAACTGTCTGAAGGCAGCCAAACTACCTTAGGCGCTTATCACAAAGCTTGGCAATAGAAATAGGTACATTATGAAGTATGCACTTGGGCCAATTTTGTATTATTGGCCAAACCATAAAATTGAAGAGTTTTACCACTTGGCTAAAGCCAGTAGCGCAGACATTATCTACCTTGGCGAAACCGTTTGTAGCAAACGTCGCAACATGAAAGCACAAGATTGGATAGACCTGGCAAAACAGCTGAACCAAGCAGGTAAGCAAGTCGCGATTTCTACCATGGCCTTGCTAGAGGCACCGTCTGAGATCCGTAACTTAAAAAAGCTGATTGATAACGGTGACTTTATCATTGAAGCCAATGATTTCAGCGCTATCGAAGAAGCCCATAAAGCTAAATTACCATTTGTTTGTGGCCCTGCCATTAACATTTACAACGCTTATGCCTTAAAAGTATTGCTAGACCAAGGCATGCAACGCTGGGTAATGCCAGTTGAGCTATCGAGAGATTGGTTACAAAAGCTCAGTGACGAGTGTACTGAAATGGGTATTCGTGAACGCTTTGAAATAGAGGTTTTTGCTTATGGGCATTTGCCACTAGCCTATTCCGCGCGTTGCTTCACTGCACAGTCTGAAGGCAAGAGCAAAGACAACTGCGAAACCTGCTGTATTAACTACCCTAACGGTCGTCGAGTAGACAGCCAAGAAGGCCAGCCACTGTTTGTACTTAACGGTATTCAAACGCTTTCTGGTGATTGCTACGACTTAATTAACGACCAACAAAGCATGCAGGGTTTAGTTGATATAGTGCGGATTAGTCCACTAGGTGAAGAGAGTATTGAACACTTAGAAGCTTTTCGACGTCGCACAGAAACCAGCGAACCTTTCCCCACTCCCGACAGCGTTAACGGCTACTGGCACCAAATTGCTGGCATTCGCCAGCAAGATTAAACCAAATCTAATCGTGATGAGAGCGAGTTAAATCTGGCTCTCATAACGGTTTAGTTCAAACAAGGCCAAACGGTGTTCTACAAAATCATACACGTTGTTGGCTAACGATAATTTGAAGTAACTGCTTGCCAACTGTGGGTCGCCAGCGCGCTGGGCTAATTTAGCCATGTAGAAATAAGCTTCACATAAACGCTCAGCCAAAGCGCGGTTGTCACCCTCTACATCCATGGTGCTGCGTAGAAACTCTTGTTGAGTGATTTCGCCAGCGTACAAACGAACAATTTCCCAACCCCAATCTTCATTTTGATACGTTTCTAAGGCTTCGCTTAGCTCTGCAGCTGCGCCTTCTTCACCGGCTTCAAGCTGAATAAGGTAGCGCCACAACACACGGTAAGGGTCATTAGGTGCTTGGTCTGCATAGTGTTTTACATCAACGATGGCCAACTCAGGTTTGTTGGCATAATTAAGCGCAATTCCACGATAGAAATAAGCAAAGCTATAATTTGGTGCCAGCTCTACCGCCGAGTCAAAAGCTTCAAATGCGCTATCAAACTCTTCGGCTAAGGTGAAATAAACACCTAAGAAATTGTAGGCTTCTACAAAGTCAGGCTTTAGCTGAATAGCCCGGTTAAAATCGAAGCGTGCTAAGGCTCGCAGCCCAACGCGGTCAAATACAATGCCGCGCTCGTAATAAAGCTGCGCCATTTGGTCTTGATTGTATTCACCAGAGTTAAGCATTTGTCCGAGACGCGCTAGAGCGACTTCAGATTGATAATTAACTTGTAAAGGTGTGGCTAATACCACCGTTTGCGGAGCTTGACTTGAAGTGCTGGCACAAGCGCTAAGGTAACCAAAAGTCACTAACATACACCCGGTGCGCAAGGCTTTAATTAACATATCACTTCCATTTTTCTTGTTGAGCTAAGGGCTGAAAAATAGCGACTTTCAGCCCTGTTAATGTTGTTTACCCTAGCAAGAGAAGTAGATTAGGGAAACCGAAAGTTGCCATTATCGACAAATTTCTTATTTTGAATGAGTATCTAAAACGTCGAAAGATTTCACCAAATCATCCAAGGCTTTAATCTGCGTTAAAAATGGCTCTAGCTTCGACAAGGGCAATGCACTTGGTCCGTCACATTGTGCATTATCTGGATCTGGATGTGCCTCTAAAAACAATCCAGCCAGCCCGGTAGCCATACCAGCTTTAGCCAACTCGCCAACTTGCTCACGGCGACCACCAGAGGCAGCACCTAATGGATCGCGACACTGTAGCGCGTGGGTAACATCAAAAATAACTGGCGAACCATTACTAACTTTTTTCATGGTACCAAAACCTAGTGTATCAACCACCAGGTTGTCGTAACCAAAGTTACTGCCACGTTCACACAGAATGATCTTGTCATTGCCGCACTCAGCAAACTTATCAACAATATTGCCCATTTGTGACGGGCTTAAAAACTGAGGTTTCTTTACGTTAATTACCGCGCCCGTTTTAGCCATTGCTTCAACCAAGTCGGTTTGGCGTGCTAAAAAGGCAGGTAGTTGAATAACGTCTGCCACTTCAGCAACTGGAGCAGCTTGTGCTATTTCATGTACGTCGGTAATCACCGGAATAGAGAACTGCTGCTTAATCTCTTCTAACAAACGTAAGCCCTGCTCCATGCCTGGGCCACGGTAAGAATGCACTGATGAACGGTTTGCTTTATCAAACGACGCTTTAAATACGTAAGGAATACCTAACTTGCTGGTTACTTCAACAAAATGCTCAGCAATACGCATCGCTAATTCACGAGACTCTAATACGTTCATTCCGGCAAACAAAGTAAATGGCGCGTTATTGGCTACGGGGATTGCGCCAATATTAACGGTTTTCTGCTGCATGCTATTCCTCTTAATGCAAAATGGCAGGTTGCGAATCCATGGAGTGGATTTGCACCTTTAGTATCTTCGACAATGGGTCGTCGGGACACTGTTCAATAAAATATTCAAAGTCATTAATTGCAACGCTATTGCAATCGAGTTGTTGGTAGATAAACCCTCTGTCACGCATTTCGTGGGGGTCACCAGGCTTTAAGCGTAGTAACACTTGGGAAACCCGCAACGCCTTCTCAAACTCATCTTCGCGTAAACAGGCACTCTTTAATTCGCCCAGCCAGCGCTCTGTTACTTGTGAAGAACTAATCGGTTCTAAGTTATCACTGAGTAATCGAGCCAAGTTGCCTTTATGTCCGCGATGAATCACTTCAAGTTGGCTTAAGCTTTTTTGCTCACCCGCAAAGGCATCAAAATAGATAAATCTATCGGTCAGCTTTACCGCCAAAATTGTTTGTGCCGGAAAAGCTAAGGCGTGACATTCAATATCGAGTTTACGGGCAAAGTAATGCAGTAACACCGCTAAACTAGTGCCATTACCACAACGCCGACTCAAGGCATCACTAATCAACCAGTTCTTACTATGATAGTAAGACTGCCAATCACTGCTGAAGCCCAAGTCTTTATAAAAAAGCGTTTTGAGCTGTTCAAATCGAAGCTCAACCGTGTCTTCTAATGGGTTGAGTTTGAGCCAATCTAACCACAGCCTATGCAAGGTTTTACGAACCAACGCAAAGGACTGCCCAGTGATCTCTTCTTCAATACCTAAAATGCGAAAAATCACTCGTTTTCTTTCCTTACTTTATTCTTTTACTGGCAGCGCTAATCCAGAACCACATTAGCCACTAAACCGGCCACCGCTTACGCGATCCATTCCGCCATAGTCTTGCTCAGTAAATACATCTTTGAACCCAGCTTGTATTAAAAGCTGCTGAACCGCCGTTTTTTGGTCGTAACCATGTTCTAACATTAACCAACCATCACTTTTTAAGTAGCATGGTGCTTGTTCAACAATATGTTGAATATCGGCCAAGCCATGCTGCTCTGCGGTAAGCGCTGAGCTAGGCTCAAAGCGCACATCGCCTTGCGACAAGTGTGGGTCTTGTGGGTCAATATAAGGTGGATTACTCACCACCAAATCAAATTTTTGCTCACTAAAAGGGGCAAACCAAGAACCTTGCCTAACCTCTACATTAGCAAGCTTTAACAGCGCAGCATTCTCTTTCGCCAATGCTGCGGCTTCGTCTCGTAAATCACTGGCATATACACTCGCTTGCGGTAATTCGCTGGCAAGCGCAAGAGCAATTGCTCCAGTGCCGGTTCCTAAGTCGACTATTTTAGTATCGGCGTGATTAATGAGTTTCTTTAGGCTTTGTTCAACTAAAACTTCAGTATCTGGGCGCGGGATCAAGGTTGCAGGAGAGACTTTTAAGGCTAACGACCAAAACTCGCGTGAGCCAACAATATAAGCCACTGGCTCACCCGCTAGGCGTTTGGCCACCAGTTGTTGATAATTCTGCCACTGCTCGGCCGTTAACGTTCGCTCAGGCCAAGTGAGCAAATATGCTTGCTCACATTGCAATACGTGCTGCAAAATCACCTTAGCATCAACCTTCGGTGACTCGCCTCCCGCTAGAGCTTGCTTGGCCCACTCTTGAGCCTGGGCAATACTCGGCAATTTAGCCTTCACCTTCTGCTAATGCCGCCAGTTGATCAGCTTGGAACTCTTGTAGAATAGGGTCAAGTAAGGCCAGTAACTCACCTTCCAATATATCGCTTAAACGGTACAAGGTAAGGTTGATACGGTGATCGCTCACGCGACCTTGTGGGTAGTTATATGTACGAATACGTTCACTACGATCACCACTGGCAACCAATTCACGACGCATGCTGGTTTCTTCTGCGCGACGTTTATCGTCTTCTAAAGCTTGCAAGCGGGCCGACAGTACCGACATCGCTTTGGCACGGTTTTTATGCTGTGAGCGCTCTTCCTGACATTCCACCACTACGCCTGTAGGTAAGTGAGTCAATCGAATGGCTGAGTCGGTTTTGTTAACGTGCTGACCACCCGCGCCAGAGGCTCGGAAGGTATCAACCCGTAAATCACCGGTGTTAATCTCAATTTGCTCAGCTTCTGGAATCTCTGGTAATACAGCAACGGTACAGGCAGAAGTATGAATACGGCCTTGCGATTCAGTTTCTGGTACCCGTTGAACCCGGTGACCACCAGATTCAAACTTCATTAAGCGGAATACATCTTCGCCGTCAATTTTAGCGATCATTTCTTTGTAACCGCCTTGCTCACTTTCGTTAGCCGACATGACCGACATACGCCAGCCCTGCTGCTCTGAAAACTTGCTGTACATGCGGAATAAGTTACCTGCAAAAATAGCCGCTTCATCTCCACCGGCGCCTGCACGAATCTCTAAAAATACGCTGCGAGAATCGTTCGGGTCACGAGGCAATAACAATAACTGCAAGTCATCCGACAAGGTTGCCATGCTTTCTTTAGCTTCAGAGGCTTCCATCTCAGCCATCTCACGCATTTCTGGGTCGTCGTCTTGCATCATCTCGTTAGCCGACTCAAAGTTTTCTTGAGCTTGCTGATAAGCAGTAAAGCAATTTACCACTTCTTCTAACTGCGAATATTCTTTTGTCAGGCCTCTAAAGCGAGTTTGATCAGAAATAATTTCTGGTTCGCCGAGTAATACTTGAACCTCTTGGTAACGCTCTTTCAGGGTTTCAAGTTTTGTTATAATTGACGCTTTCATGCTTTCTCTCTATAAACGCAATATTCCGTCGGCTTTAGCTAGCAACGAAACATCGACCACAAATGGGTTATTTTCTTAGGCCTATAGCCTCTCGTATTACTGCCAGCTCTTCGAGACGGCCATCGCGGCCAGCCTTATTAATGGCTTCGGTAGGGGCGTGAATCAACTTGTTGGTGAGTTGGAAGGCGGTTTCGCGAATCACTGTTGCGGGGTCTTTACCGTTGGCTAAAGACTCCATAGCTTTCTCTACTGCGGCATCACGAACTCGCTCGCTATGGCTGCGGTAATCACGAATGGTGGTAACCGACTCTAACGAGCGTAACCAAGCCATAAAGTCTTCACTTTGAGCACTAACAATAAATTCAGCTTGTTCAGCAGCTTCTCGGCGCGAGGCCATATTCTGTTCAACAATGCCTTGTAAATCATCTACTGTGTACAAGTAAGCATCACGCAAATCACCTACTTGTTCTTCAATATCGCGTGGTACTGCAATATCCACCAAAAACATCGGTTGAAAACGACGTTTCTTTAACGCGGTTTCCACCATACCTTTACCAATAATGGGTAAAGGACTGGCGGTAGAACTAATCACGATGTCTGAAGCCGCCAAGTGCTGTGGGATTTCGTTCAGTGTAATCACCTCTGCACCAAACTTATCACCCAAGGTTTTAGCCCGAGATACCGTACGGTTGGCCACGATTAACTTATTTACACCTTGGTCAACCAAATGTTTAGCCACTAGCTCAATGGTTTCACCAGCGCCTACTAACATGACTTTAGACTGGCTAATGTCATCAAAAATTTGTTTCGCTAAGCTCACCGCAGCAAACGCCACTGAAACAGCATTCACGCCTATATCAGTATCGGTTCTCACTTGTTTCGCAACCGAGAACGCTCGCTGGAAGAAACGCTCCAATACGCTGCCCACCGCGCCTGCTTCACGAGATTCGGTATAGGCTTGTTTAATTTGCCCTAAAATTTGCGGCTCACCCAATATAAGAGAATCTAAGCCACTGGCCACACGCATTAAATGCGCTACGGCTTGCTGCTGCTCATATTGATATAAACAGGGCTTAACCTCTTGCTCTGATAACTGCTTGTAGTTAATTAACCATTGCACAACCGCTTGGCAATCTACATCGCCTAAATTGCAATATAGCTCGGTTCGGTTACAGGTAGATACAATCACCATTTCCACACCAAGCTGAGTACTAGCGTGACTCAACGCATGGTTGACCTGCTCAGGGCTAAACGCGACTTTTTCGCGCAAGCCGACGGGAGCCGATTTGTGATTAATACCTAAGACTTGCAGAGTCATCGTTGTGGGGGGCTTTGCAGCGCCGTTTCCTAATGGGGTAAAAACACAAATTGTACGGGAATGTGGACTTAAATAAAAGAAACTCGCACGTTAAGCAGCGCTTGATGCACTAAATTTAATCTCAATTAGCGACACATCTTTGCTGATAAGCAATTTACAGCAAGCACCTTGAACTTTTATACTGCAAAAAAAAGTCGGAATCACTGTGCGCCAACTCGTTTTTATCATCATCTTTGCGATGAGCTTAACCGCTTGTACCATTGCGCCACCTATTAGCACTGAAAACAGTGAATGGGATAGCCATTTAGCCGATCTCAATCGCTTAAACAACTGGCAATTGAGCGGCAAAATAGCGTTTATTAGTGACGCCTCACGCCAAGCGGCCAATCTTTATTGGCAACAGCAAGGCGACAAAAGCATTTTAAGAATTAACGGCCCCTTAGGAATACAAGGTATAGAGCTGCACTACCAACCTGGAAAAGTATGGGTAAAAACCAAAGACGAAGAATACTCAGGTAAAGATGCGCAATTGTTAGTTCACCGGCTCACTGGCTGGCAGGTTCCTGTTGAACAACTCCCTAATTGGCTACTGGGCATACCCACTCAAAATGACTACCAGCTAAACCCTCAACACCGTTTGGCAGGTTTTACCACCGATGAACAGTGGGAAATTAGCTATATTAATTACGCCCAATACAATACGCATACCCTGCCCCGCCAATTAGAGATGCGCTCGACCGATAATTTACTAAAACTCAATATTCATAAATGGCAGATTAATGACTCAACAAGCAACTAGTGGCCCGTGGTTATCACCCGCCAAACTTAATCTCTTTTTATACATCACTGGCCAACGTGACAATGGCTACCATGACTTACAAACCTTGTTTCAATTTATTGATTGCTGCGATCAGCTTTATTTCACGCCAAATCAATCGGGCAGCATTGAGTTAAACAGCCAATTAGATTTTCCGGCGGAAGACAACTTGGTGGTGAAAGCCGCCCGCCTTTTGCAGCAATATAGTCATATTCAACAAGGGGTAAGTATTACCCTAGATAAACACTTGCCAATGGGCGGCGGAATTGGTGGCGGCTCGTCAAATGCCGCAACCACCTTACTGGTGCTTAACCACTTGTGGAAATGCAACTTAAGCCTCGATCAACTAGCCACTTTAGGTTTGCAACTTGGCGCCGATGTGCCTATTTTTATTCATGGTCATAGTGCGTTTGCCGAAGGCGTGGGAGAACAACTACAAAACGTAGTTGTAGCAGAACCATGGTATGTGGTTTTGCATCCGCAAGTGCATGTTTCTACAGAAAGTGTATTTGGTCACCCTCTCCTACCAAGAAACACCGCAAAGCGAAGCTGGCAACAATTAGTTAACAGTGATTGGCAAAATGATTGCCAAGAAATTGTGGCTAAAGTTTATCCGGAGGTTGCACAAGCTCTTAGCTGGTTGTTAGAATACGCGCCGTCGAGGATGACAGGAACAGGTTCTTGTGTTTTTGCCGCCTTTGATACAGAGCGTGAAGCCTTGTCAGTGCTAGAAAAACGCCCTAAAAATGTTTCTGGTTTTGTGTGTAAAGCCTGTAATCAATCGCCCTTACATGAGCAGTTGAAAAACGAAAAAACACTCGAAAACACCGCAGGAGCTTAAGAAATTTCATTCTTAGGTTCTTAAAAAACGTAACGCTCTATTGACCCGATAAATCTGAGGTTTCCATCGTGCCAGACATGAAACTCTTCGCCGGTAACGCCACGCCCGAACTTGCCCAGCGTATTGCTGATCGCCTCTATACCACCCTAGGTGATATTTCAGTAGGTAGATTCAGTGATGGCGAGATTAGTGTACAAATCAACGAAAACGTTCGTGGTGGAGACATTTTTGTTGTCCAATCCACTTGCGCTCCAACTAACGACAACGTCATGGAGCTGATTGTAATCGTTGATGCTCTACGTCGTGCCTCTGCGGGTCGTATTACTGCGGTAATTCCCTACTTTGGTTATGCTCGTCAAGACCGTCGTCCACGTAGTGCACGTGTGCCAATTACTGCGAAAGTAGTAGCAGACTTCCTATCGAGTGTAGGTGTTGACCGCGTACTTACTGTTGATCTTCACGCCGAACAAATTCAAGGTTTCTTCGACGTACCAGTAGACAACGCTTTTGGTAGCCCTGTATTACTGCAAGACATGCTAGACAAAAACCTAGAGTCTCCAGTAGTAGTATCACCTGATATTGGTGGTGTTGTACGTGCTCGCGCCGTGGCTAAAATGCTTAACGACAGTGACCTGGCTATTATCGACAAACGTCGTCCACGTGCCAACGTAGCGCAAGTAATGAATATCATCGGTGACGTTGATGGTCGTGACTGCATCATGGTTGATGACATGATTGATACTGGCGGTACCTTGTGTCAGGCAGCAGCAGCACTTAAAGCTAAAGGCGCTAAGCGCGTATTTGCTTATGCTACTCACCCAGTATTCTCGGGTAACGCTGCGCAAAACATTACAGAGTCAGCCTTAGATGAAGTAATTATTACTGACTCTATTCCGCTAGCCGATGAAATGCGCAACGTAGAGAAAGTTCGTCAACTATCTCTAGCGCCAATGCTTGCAGAAGCAATTCGTCGCGTCAGTAACGAAGAGTCAATCTCAGCAATGTTCTAAGTAACATTCAGCGAAAGATTTTAAAAAGCGCGGTAATGTGAATTACCGCGCTTTTTTATTGGCTTTCAAAAACGCCAATGGTAGAATGCCGCGCCTTTTGAATTGAAGTGGGTCAGTGCTAGTCACTTTTTCACTGTTCAACAAGGTACTGGTTAGAGTTTGGTCGCGAAACTTTAGCCTCATTTTTTTATTTGGAGAAACACAAATGTCTAACATTAAACTTGACGCTGAACTGCGTACAGACCTAGGGAAAGGTGCGAGCCGCCGCCTACGTCACGAAGAAAAAGTTCCTGCTATCGTATACGGTGCTGGTAAAGATCCTGTATCAATCACTCTTGCACAACGTCACGTGATGAAAGCGCAAGAAGCTGAAGCGTTTTACTCAAGCATCATCACTTTGAATGTTGCTGGTGAAGCCGTAGACGTATTAGTAAAAGACATGCAGCGTCATGCATTTAAACCACGTGTACAACACATTGACTTCCAACGTGTTGACAATACTAAAGCTATCCACAAAGCAGTTCCTCTACACTTCTTAAACGAAGAGTCAGCAGAAGCAGTTAAGAATGGCGGTAAAGTACATCACTTGGCAACAGAGATCGAAGTTAGCTGTCTAGCTAAAGATCTTCCAGAGTACATCGAAGTAGACGTAGCTAACCTAGAACTAGGTAACTCTCTACACATCTCTGACATCACTCTACCTGCTAACGTAACATCAGTTGAATTAGCTAAAGGTGAAAACCACGACCAAGCTGTAGTATCTATTACTACGCCTAAAGCTGTGGCTGAAGAAGCTCCTGAATCTGAATCTGATTCTGAAGAAGTAGCTACTGAAGAATAGTGATAAACGATATTCGTTTACTCGTGGGCCTGGGTAATCCAGGCCCCGAATATGCTTCAACTCGCCACAATGCTGGCGCCTGGTTAGTGACTCAGCTAGCCAATAATCATCACGTCCAATTAAAACCAGACAGTAAACATTTCGGACTCACCGGCCGTATTCAACTCGCCGATCAAGAGTTACGTTTGTTAATCCCCACAACGTTTATGAATTTAAGCGGCAAATCTGTTGCTTCTTTAGCTAAATTTTATCGCATAGAGCTTGAGCAAATTATGGTTGCTCACGACGAACTTGATATGCCGCCGGGCGTAGCGCGCTTCAAAAAAGGTGGTGGTCATGGTGGTCACAATGGGCTTCGCGACATCATCAGTAAATTTGGCAATAACAAAGATTTTCATCGTTTGCGGATAGGTATTGGACATCCCGGTCACAAAGACCGTGTTTCAGGTTATGTCTTAGGTAAAGCACCTAAAGCCGACCAAGAACTGATTGATGATGCAATTGATGAAGCGGTGCGCAGTACCGATATTTTGCTTAAAGATGGTTTAAGCAAAGCAATGAATCGATTACATAGTTACAAAGCGGGCTAAGCCCCTTAAACAAATAGGTATTATTATGGGATTTAAATGTGGCATCGTTGGTTTGCCAAACGTAGGCAAGTCGACCCTTTTTAACGCTCTGACGCAAGCCGGCATTGAAGCTGCTAACTTTCCATTTTGTACTATTGAGCCAAACACTGGCGTAGTACCTGTTCCAGATACGCGTTTAGACGCCCTGGCAGCCATTGTGAACCCACAACGTATTCTTCCTACCACCATGGAATTTGTAGACATTGCAGGTTTGGTAGCGGGCGCATCTAAAGGCGAAGGCTTAGGGAATAAATTCCTAGCGAACATTCGCGAAACCGATGCAATCGGTCACGTAGTGCGTTGTTTCGAAAACGACAACATCGTTCACGTAGCGGGTAAAGTAGACCCAGCAGAAGATATCGACACCATTAACACTGAGTTAGCGCTGTCTGATTTAGATACCTGTGAAAAAGCTCAGATCCGAGTCGCTAAGAAGGCCAAAGGTGGCGACAAAGACGCCAAGTTTGAAGCCGAAATTTTAGTAAAAGTGCAAGCGCACTTAGAAGCAGATTTAATGCTACGTAGCTTAGACTTAAGCAAAGAAGAACAAGCAGCCATTGCTTACATGAACTTCTTAACTGCTAAGCCAACGATGTACATCGCCAACGTTAACGATGACGGTTTTGAAAACAACCCTTACTTAGATAAAGTAAAAGAAATTGCAGCGGCAGAAAATGCAGTTGTGGTGGCGGTTTGTGCCGAAATTGAAAGCGAAATTGCCGAACTAGACGCTGACGAAAAAGCTGAGTTTATGGACGAGATGGGCTTAGAAGAGCCTGGCCTAAACCGCGTTATTCGCGCCGGTTACGAGCTACTTGATCTACAAACCTACTTCACCGCGGGTGTAAAAGAAGTTCGCGCATGGACAGTACCTGTTGGTGCTACTGGCCCACAAGCTGCTGGTAAGATTCATACCGACTTTGAAAAAGGCTACATTCGCGCTGAAGTCGTTGGCTACGATGACTACATCGAACATAAAGGTGAGTCTGGAGCCAAGGTAGCGGGTAAATGGCGCCAAGAAGGTAAAACTTATGTGGTAAAAGATGGTGATGTGATTCACTTCTTATTTAACGTATAAGCCCAAACCCTTCAAAAAAGCCAACCTCGAGTTGGCTTTTTTATTAGCGCCAGCAAATTTCAAACTTACCTCACCGCATTAGCCAGCGCGCTCTATCCTACAAACTTCACTTTCAAGCTGCTGTACTTTAGATTTTAGCCAGCCCCTAACCTAGCTAAACGAGACTTGGTTTACTTTCAGCCCCACTCACTTCCTTATACTTCATCCATTTAAACCCAATATCTTACTAACTGGCTCACCACATCTTCAATTAAGCAATAATGAATATTTCAAGCCGCATAAATGCAAAGGCTAAAAACTAAACCTTTCATTAACCAAAATCGGCAATTGCACATAAAGCAAACAAGCATATTGAACAAACAGCCAGCATCGCGTACACAAACTGCACAAACAAACTTTTTTGCGGTTTTTTGGCAAAAAAACGGTTGACGCTATTGGGTCTGATACGCATAATACGCGCCGTTAACAACGCAAAGCGTCGTTCACAAGGCTATGTAGCTCAGCTGGTTAGAGCACAGCACTCATAATGCTGGGGTCGCAGGTTCAAGTCCCGCCATAGCCACCA
>NZ_JAUOSJ010000026.1:0-23862 GCF_030548385.1 Agarivorans sp. 1_MG-2023
TTCCCCAATAGCTCAGTTGGTAGAGCGGTGGACTGTTAATCCATGTGTCGTTGGTTCAAGCCCAACTTGGGGAGCCACATCTCTAATTATTTTCCCTCCTACTTCACGCTAACGTTTTTACACACTTTAAAATTATATTACCTAATGCTAAGCATCTGATAGATAAGTCTAATGTTTGCATGTATCATTATTATGATCGCCGAATAATTATACAGGTAGGATATGAAAGGCCTTAGAACATTCTTTGTTGTAAATGCTTTTTTGTTTATTGCGTTATGGATTTCCTTAGTGGGTGTACACGTACAACTTTTTAAGTTGGATCTTGCGCGTGAAAACCAACAGATAAATACCCTACTCGCCTTGCAACTAACAAAAGTAAGCCAGCTCAACCAGGACTACCTATCTGGGTTACGCGACCAGCATAACCTCAGCTTTATTTCTACTCAGTTAGCCGTAGACAACACCTTGGCAACAGTGGGCTCTGCTCAGCACTGGCTGGTAGATTTAGCCGAACCCAGTAAAACGGCTATGCAGACTTTAGCGGTAGACAAATTTAGCGTTAATTTTAAGCCTTCTTTTGAATTTGTTAGTGATGGTTACTTAAAACTGTACCTTACTATTGCAGCGCTATGTTTTATGGGCTATTTCCTCACGAGTTTATTGTACCTGCGCGCAATATCTCGAGTTAAGAGCAAACTTAAGAAACTGGTTAACGCTGACCGCCTCGTGGATGAAAAGCCCGTATTAGGCTCGGTGGGCGAATTAATTAAAGATCAGAAGCAACAGTTCACTCAGCAAATTCGGCAACAAAAGCACGCGATTAAACAACTTGAAAAACAAGTCGCACTAGACCCGCTAACGGGTCAGTTTAATCGCCACTCTTTCCGCCAAAAAATGCAAGAGATGCTGCAGTCAGAGTCTAAAAACACCGTATTGTTCTTAGTGAGAGCCTCTCAGCTGGAGGAAATCAATAAATCTCGTGGACATCAGGCCGGCGACGACTACATCAGAGAGATTGCGCGTATTATTGATTTAAACCGCAAAGATTATTCAAGCAGCTTACTCTATCGTTTGTTGGGCGCTGAATTTGCCCTCATCATCCCTAACTTTGCCGCCAGCCGAGTAAGCCAAATAGCGCTAGCGCTGAAATCTTCGTTAAGCGATTACAGTAGCAACAAACAAATGCAAAGCGCCGCTTACACCGGAGTTACCGAACTAAAACAAGGTGATTCCATAGAGCGCATTATAGCCCGTGCCGACGCTGCATTAGCTATTGCTCAAAGCCTTTCACCCAACGGATGGGAAATCGTTTTAGAAGACAACGAAACACTGGAAAGTAGCGAACTTCAATGGCACACCACCATTAGTAGGCTCATCAATCACGCTAACTTCCGCTTAGCCTCTCAGGCCATTCAATCGCTTCACAGAACCATGCCTGCTTATCATGAAGTATTTATACGTTTCTTGTCTGAAAAACAGCAACAGCTGCCAACAGAAACCACCTTGGTAATGGCACAGCGTTTAGGAGTGATTGTTGAGTTAGAAAAAGCCACTTTACGCTATATTTTGAAAACGATTTCTAGCCAGAATGCCGAGTATCGCTGGGGAATTAACCTAAGTAAGCTAATTTTAAACGACCCAGAGTTTTGTGGTTGGCTAACTCAAGAGCTACTCACCTACCCTAACCTGAAGTCTCGCGTGGTATTTGAAATTGAAGAAGAATTGCTAGACATGCACTTAACCAATGCTAAGAAACTATTTGAGGTATTACGACGCAATAGCTGCCACACAGCAATTGCAGATTTTGGTAATGGTATTGGCTCATTCAAGCTGTTTAAAGAACTTAAACCTAACTATGTAAAAATTAGCAGCGATTTGGTTCAGCAACTTGAAAGCGATAAGGCTAACCAGCAGTTTGTTACAATGTTAGTAGAAGTATCACATCGACTAGGATGCCAAGTAATTGCTCAAGGTGTTGAAACGCTTGAGCAGAAACAATTGCTAGAATCTATGTATGTAGACAGCTTGCAGGGTTACTTAATTGCTCGTCCTGAGCTAATAAGTTAATTAACGCAGTGGTTGTTGGTAGATAATTTGGTTACTACTACCACGCCATTGCAACTTTGGATCGGCAAGTGTCTGTTCATACTTGCCATCAATTAGGGTATCGACTAACTTAACTACCGCTTGCTGCTGTTCGTCAAGTTCGTTTAATAGATACCCTGTCCACAGCCATATATCTTTATCTCTGCATTCATGTTTAACACGTTGAACTAAACGATGAACGGCGTCGACGTTTTTCGGATGAAGGGGATCTCCACCGCTAAGGCTTAAGCCTTTTCGTTTAATCCGCGTGTCGTTTAGGTCATCAATAATTTGTTGTTCTAATTCGGCAGTGAACTGATGGCCTGAATCACAACTCCACGACTTTTGATTGTAGCAACCGCGGCACTGATGCTCGCAGCCGGCAACAAACAAGGTACAACGAGTACCTTGTCCATTAACTACATCAATAGGATGATAGCTTAAGTAGTTCATTTATAGATGTTTTACTCGTCGTTTAACTTCTTCTTGCTTACCGTAGTTAAACGGGCGCGCATCTGGGCTACCTAAATAACCACATACTCGTCGAGTTACCGATACCTTGCTGGCTTCAGTGTTGCCGCACGAAGGACATTCGAAACCTTTGCTTGTACAGTTAAATTCGCCAGTAAAATCACACTCGTAACATTCATCTATCGGTGTATTGGTGCCGTAATAAGGTACTCGACTGTAGCTGTAATCCCATACGTCTTCTAAAGCTTCGGTGTTGTGTTGCATGTTTGGGTATTCGCCATAACAAATGAAACCACCACTAGTGACCGACGGGTAAGGTAATTCGAAATCGATCTTGTCGAACGGATTAACTTTTTTCTCTACATCTAAATGGAAGCTGTTGGTGTAATAGCCTTTATCAGTAACATCCGCAATCACACCAAACTTTTTAGCGTCTAAGCGACAGAAGCGATCACACAAGTTTTCACTTGGGGTGCTGTACAAGCTAAATGCATAGCCGCTTTCTTTTTCCCAGCGAAGCGTAGCTTGCTTAAGCGCAGTAACAATACCAAGGGCTTTTTGTTGAAGTTGCTTATTGTCGTACACGTGGTCTTTGTTGTCGTAGAGCGCGTTTACTGTTTCGTGTAAACCAATGTAACCCAAAGAAATTGACGCACGACCGTTTTCAAAGATCTTAGATACATCATCTTCGGCGTTCAGCCGAACACCACAAGCGCCTTCCATGTACAAGATTGGAGCAACTTTGGCTTTTACGCCTTTTAAACGGTCTATACGAGTATCTAGGCCCATTTTTGCCACGCTTAAACGTTGCTCCAATAATTCAAAGAAGCGTTGCTCATCACCTTTAGCTTCAATAGCGATACGCGGTAAGTTTAAGCTAACCACTCCTAAATTATTGCGGCCATCATGGATGTCTTTACCATCTTCTTGGTAGTGACCTAAAAAGCTACGACAACCCATTGGGGTTTTAAATGAACCAGTGACCTCTACTACTTTTTCATAGTTAAGAATATCTGGGTACATGCGTTTCGACGCACACTCTAAAGCTAACTGCTTAATGTCGTAACTTGGGTCAGACTTCTTATGATTTAGGCCATCTTTAATTGCAAACACTAGTTTAGGGAACACTGCTGTTTTGGCATTTTTGCCCAAACCTGCAATACGGTTCTCTAAAATTGAGCGCTGAATAAGGCGAGAGGCCCAACAAGAACCCAAACCAAATCCAAAAGTAACAAACGGAGTTTGACCATTTGCGGTATGCAAGGTGTTTACTTCGTACTCAAGTGACTGAAAAGCGTCGTGACACTCTTTCTCAGTTTGTGCTTTAGCGTAAGCTTCAGCGTCTGCTATTTGCCACTGTTGAGCGGTAGCTAAATGTTTCTCATGGCTTTTAAGCACATAGGGAGACAAAATTTCATCGATACGGTTAATCGTGGTTCCGCCGTAAATATGGCTAGCCACTTGGGCAATAATTTGTGCCGTAACTGCAGTCGCCGTAGAAATCGACTTAGGCGTTTCTATCTCGGCATTACCCATTTTAAAACCACCGGTTAACATCCCTTCAAGGTCAATCAACATACAGTTAAACATTGGGAAAAACGGTGCGTAATCTAAATCGTGAAAATGGATTTCACCAGCTTCATGGGCTTTAACAACATCACGTGGAAGTAAATGCGTTTTTGCGTAATGCTTAGCAACAATACCTGCTAACAAGTCACGCTGAGTAGGAATAACTTTACTGTCTTTATTGGCGTTCTCGTTTAACAGTGCCGCATTGCTTTGCTCAACCAGGCCTCTGATTTCGCTATTTAGCACGCTACGCTTATCGCGAGCAACGTCTCTATCATGGCGATATTCAATGTAAGCACGAGCCAGTGTTTTGTTGTCGCTTTCCATCAAGAAGTTTTCTACCGACGATTGAATATCGTTAATATCAACTTCTGATTGATTCAAAAACTGCTCAGTGACCTGCTGAGTAATTTGTAGTGCTACTAGGTTATCCTTAACACCTAAAGCTTCAGCAGCTTTAAGTACGGCATCTACAATTCGCTTCGCGTCGTAAGGTACACGGCTTCCGTCTCGTTTTATCACGACTGTTTTCACGATTTACGCTCCAATTTAACTCACTCATTCTATAAAATTGTTTGGAAGCCACGTTGTTAAAGGCTTTGCAGAGAGTTCTGCATACAAAAAGCGTTAAACAGGATGGTTTTCCATATCTAGTGGTGAAGGATTTTAGTACCCACTAGATATAGTAGTCGAGTAATTTTATTCATAAAGCAAATACCAATGATCAAGATCAATTGAAGCTAAGAAAGACAATTTGTTTGCACAAAAATGACCCACTAATCACAGCAATATTTTGTGCCCTTTCCCACAGTGAACTCGCGGTTGTTATACGGCACGCAAACAAGGATAATAGCGGCTCGTTTCGCTGCATCTTACTTAAATGACTGAATATTTGTTGTTATTGATTAGCACCGTGCTGGTTAATAATTTTGTACTCGTTAAATTTTTGGGCTTATGCCCATTTATGGGTGTATCCAGTAAAGTGGAAACTGCAATAGGCATGGCCTTAGCAACCACTTTTGTACTCACCCTAGCCTCTATGTGTTCTTATTTAGTGGAGCAATATATTCTTGCACCACTAGATATAGTGTATTTGCGCACCATGAGTTTTATTTTGGTGATTGCCGTTGTAGTGCAATTTACCGAGATGTTTGTTCAAAAAGCCAGCCCCGCTCTGCACCGCGTATTGGGTATTTACTTACCTTTGATTACCTCTAACTGTGCAGTACTAGGCGTAGCGCTGTTAAATATTAACGAACAACACGATTTGTTTGAGTCAATTATTTACGGGTTTGGCGCCGCTGCAGGTTTCTCATTAGTTCTGATATTGTTTTCAGCGATGCGAGAGCGCTTAGTGGTTGCCGATATTCCAGTGCCATTTAAAGGTGCTGCAATCGCCATGATCACCGCAGGCTTAATGTCGTTAGCTTTTGTTGGATTCACCGGATTAATTAAGTAGTAAATCAGAATGTTAGAAGCACTCATCGCCATTACATTATTAGCTCTCGTGTTTGGAGCAATACTGGGTTATGCCGCAATAAAATATAAAGTGGAAGGCAACCCTATTGCCGACCAAGTAGAAGCCTTGCTCCCGCAAACTCAGTGTGGACAATGCGGCCACCCAGGCTGTCGCCCCTATGCAGAAGCCATTGCCAACGGTGAAGCAATCAATAAGTGCCCGCCGGGTGGTGATGAAACCGTTGTAAAGATTGCCGATTTGCTTGGTGTTGAAGCGATCCCTTTAGATGAAGCCGCCGTTAAAGAAGATGACCGCAAAAAAGTCGCTTTTATCGTAGAAGAAGCTTGTATTGGTTGTACTAAGTGCATTCAAGCTTGCCCAGTTGACGCAATTATGGGCGCGAATAAACACATGCATACCGTTATTAGCAAAGAATGCACTGGTTGCGAGCTTTGTGTAGCACCCTGCCCAACCGATTGTATTGAAATGCGCCCTGTACCCACTACCACCAAAAACTGGGATTGGAAATTGAATCAAATTGACGTAGCAATCATCGAGGAAAGTAAATAGATGGTTGCTTGGCTAGAAAAAATTAAACAAGGTTTCACCTGGAACTATAAAGGTGGCGTGCATCCCAGCACCAATAAACAAAATATTAACTGCGATAAGCCGGAAACTATCGACAACCCTGCGGTCATTAGTATCCCCGTTCAACAGCATATTGGCAGTGCTGGAAAATTATTAGTTGAGGTGGGTGATAAGGTATTGCGAGCTCAAGCGCTAACGGAGTCACAATTTTTCCAAGCACCACCGGTGCACGCCTCTTGTTCTGGTGAAGTGATTGCCATAGAACCGCGCATTACTGCACATGCCTCAGCAATACCTGAGTTAAGCGTGCTCATTAAGGTAGACAAAACCCAACAAGACGCAGTGTTACCCGCCGCCTTAAACGGTGAGCTATTAACCGCCGAGAATATCTGCCAGCGAGTGCATCAAAGTGGTATATCAGGCATGGGTGGAGCTGGCTTTCCTACTGCATTAAAAATCACTCCGCATAAAGCCTTAGATGTACTGATTATCAACGGCGCCGAATGTGAGCCCTATATATCTGCAGATGATTGCCTAATGCGTAACTACGCAGCTGAAATAATTAAAGGCGTTGCCCTACTACAAAAAGTATTACAGCCAGCAATTACCATTGTTGCAGTAGAAGACGATAAACCCGAGGCGATTAAAGCACTTGAAGAGAATACTAACGACTCCATTAGCATACGTAGTATTCCGACGAAATACCCTTCAGGCGGTGAAAAGCAGTTAATTCAGGTATTAACCGGTAAAGAAGTTGGTGCTAAACAACTGCCTATCGATTTGGGTATGTTGGTACAAAATGTAGGTACCGCTTATGCTATACACAGAGCGGTAAACCATGGTGAACCGCTGATCTCTCGTATCGTAACCCTGGCGGGAGATTTAGTTGCGACCCCTAGCAACTACTGGGTGCCGGTTGGTACACGAGTGGAAGATGTAATTGCGAATAAACTGCAAGCAGCTAGTGAAACCCCTACGATAATGGGTGGCTCTATGATGGGCTTTATGTTGCCGAGTAATCAAGCACCCATTGTAAAAACAACCAACTGTTTAATCGTTAATCACCCGCAAGCTGCCCAGAAAGAGTCGCCTTGTATTCGTTGTGGCGAATGCGCACAAGCTTGCCCAATGGGACTATTGCCACAACAACTTTATTGGTTTGCCCAAGGTGATGAGTTAAATAAAGCCCGCGATTTTAATATTATGGATTGTATTGAATGCGGGGCTTGCGCGTTTGTATGTCCGAGCGAAATTTCACTGGTGCAACACTACCGCACAGCGAAAGCAAAGATAAAAGCTGAAGACATTGCTCAAAAAGAAGCTGATGTTGCAAAGCTTCGCTTTGACGCCAGACAAGCACGTTTAGAAAACGATAAACTCGAACGCAAAGCCAAACATCAGCAAGCGGCACTGCGCAGGCAAGCACAGACTCAAACTCAAGCTGATGACAAGCCTGATCCCGTAGCTGCAGCGTTAGCAAGAGTGAAAAAAGCCAAATCGGAGGCGCCAACGGCAAAACAAACCGACACCGGCGAATGGGTACCCGATAACCAAGCCGCAATAGCGCAGCGCGAAGCACGCAAAGCGCAAAAACGCCAGCAACAAGAGAACTCATCAGCCAAAGCCACAAGCAATCCTGCGGTTGCCGCAGCCATTGCGAGAGCAAAAGCAAAAAAAGAATCGACTACGTCCGATGAACTAGATTCAACAACTCACTCAGATACTAAGACAAGTGCTAATCCGGCTGTCGCTGCCGCGATTGCAAGAGCGAAGGCTAAAAAACTTGCGAGTGAACAACAAGTAACAATTGAAGAAGCAAACAATGCTGAACCTGAAGAGCCAGTAAAATCTTCAGCCAATCCAGCGGTTGCTGCAGCGATCGCTCGCGCCAAAGCCAAAAAGCTAGCTAGTGAGCAACAAGTAGCTACCGAGGAAGCACACAATGCTGAACCTGAAGAGCCTGTAAAATCATCGGCTAATCCAGCGGTTGCCGCAGCTATCGCTCGTGCAAAAGCCAAGAAACTTTCAAGTGAACAACAAGTAACAACTGAAGAAGCAAGCAATATTGAACCTGAAGAGGCTGTAAAATCATCGGCTAATCCAGCTGTTGCCGCAGCTATCGCTCGCGCGAAGGCCAAAAAGTCCGCTGCGGCTAGCAGTGAAAGCGCTGACGATACAGAAATCAGGAAAGACGAGAATTCGCAAGCCATTGCTGATAAACCTAAAAAGGTTAATCCTGCAGTGGCTGCCGCAGTGGCGAGGGCTAAAGCAAAAAAAGTAGCTGAACAGAAACAACGCGAAGAGAATGAATCTAATGACAACAACTAAACTACAAAGCTCTCCGTTTGTTAGAAAACCACTGAAGACCAAGACTTTAATGTTTTGGGTAATGCTGTGTTTACTGCCCGGTTTATTAGTTCAAAGCTTACATTTTGGTATTGGTACTCTGGTACAAGTATTACTTGCTAGTACTGTTTCCCTTGTCAGTGAATCCTTAGTGATGGTGCTGCGCAAACGGTCTGTTTTTTCAACCCTCAGTGATAATAGCGCTTTAGTAACCGGCATATTAATCGGCCTTGCTCTTCCAGCCTATGCACCATGGTGGATTACTGTTATTGGCGCTAGTTTTGCGATATTAGTGGTTAAACACTTGTACGGTGGCTTAGGCCACAACATATTTAACCCTGCAATGGCAGCTTATGTTCTGCTGCTGGTCTCTTTCCCTGTCACGATGACAAGCTGGATGCCACCGCAAAGTTTATTACATGAAACCTTAACGGTGGCAGACGGGCTATCCCTCATCTTCAATGGATATACTGTGGATGGATTTAGCATCAAACAAATAGCCAGTATTGATGGCCACACCATTGCAACCCCCTTAGATGAAATGAAAACGCAACTAACGCTAGGGTTTACCTCTACTGAGATCGCTAATAATGAAGTATTTGGACGATTCGCCGGTATCGGTTGGCAATGGATAAACGCGGCATACTTAGTCGGTGGCATCGCCTTGGTGTATTTGAAGGTGATACGTTGGCACATTCCCCTGGCCTTTTTGGGCACCTTACTCGCACTTAGCTTACTGTCTAGCGCTATTCACCCAGACCACTCTATCCCCACTTTATTGCAGTTGTTTTCTGGTGCAACCATGATTGGTGCGTTCTTTATTCTCACCGATCCCGTGAGTGCCGCGACCAGTAACAAGGGACGGATTATTTACGGTAGTTTGGTTGCCTTACTCGTATTTGTCATTCGTAATTACGGCGGTTACCCAGATGCGGTGGCGTTTGCAGTACTATTGAGTAACATGGCAGTGCCAATGATCGACCATTTTACTAAACCGAGAGTGTATGGTTACGGTGAAGGAAGCAACAATGAGCAGTAAGCGCTATTCGATGACTAAAAACGCCGGCATGTTAGCCTTGTTCGCATTCGGTTGCACCTTACTGGTAGTCATCGTTAATTACTTCACTGCCCCACGCATTGAAGAACAAGTTGCCAAGCAACTGCTTAGATCAACGAACGAAGTATTATCTCAAAAGCTAGCCAGTAAAGATTATCAGCAACGGTGTTACCAGGAAACAAATCAACAGTTTTTAGGCAGTGATAAAGCACAAACTATTCGTTTAATTAGTGTTGATGGCCAAGTTAAAGCATTTGTTTATCAAACGACTGCGCCAGACGGTTACAGTGGCGCAATTCGTCTACTGGTAGGTGTTAATGAGGATGGTTCGGTAAGTGGTGTACGGGTAGTACAACACAACGAAACACCGGGCTTAGGCGATAAAGTTGAAACTCGAAAATCAGATTGGATTTATCAATTTGATCAACAAAAATTGTTAGAAGAAAAAGACCCTCGCTGGGCAGTTAAAAAAGATGGTGGACAATTTGATGCTTTTACAGGCGCAACCATTACTCCTCGCGCGGTAGTGAAAGCGGTTAAAAACGTACTGATTTATCACAGTAATAATCAACAAATACTGCGCCAGTCTGCTGTTGACTGCTAATTAGGATTTGAGATGAGTGAATATAAGAAACTAGCCTGGCAAGGACTCTGGAAGAATAACCCAGGTTTAGTGCAGTTACTTGGTTTATGCCCACTGTTGGCAGTGACCTCGACCTTAACTAACGCAATAGGATTAGGCGTAGCCACTATGCTGGTGCTTATCGCTTCCAATACTACGGTTTCGCTAATTCGTAAATGGGTTGCTAAGGAAATACGTATTCCTGTGTTTGTTATGGTGATTGCGTCTTTTGTTACTTGTATTCAACTATTAATGAACGCTTATACTTATGGTTTGTATCAAAATCTCGGGATCTTCATTCCCTTGATCGTGACAAACTGCATCATCATCGGTCGCGCGGAAGCCTTTGCTGCACGTAATGAAGTAAAACCGGCCGCGTTCGATGGCTTAATGATGGGCCTAGGTTTTGGCTTGGTATTAGCATTAGTGGGCGCGATTAGAGAGTTATTAGGTAACGGCAGTTTATTCTATGGCATCGAATTGTTGCTGGGTGATTGGTCGTCGTTTTTGTATGTTCAGCTAGTCAATTTCGACGAACACTTTTTGGTTGCCATACTGCCGCCGGGCGCATTTTTGGTAATGGGGTTTATCATTGCTTTAAAAAACATTATCGACAGTAAAGTTAACACGAAGCAGCCTGTTGAAGCCTCAAACATGGAAAGTACGCCTCAATCATGAACAAAGATAAACGTTTAGAAATATTAACTCGGCTCAGAGACAATAACCCAAAGCCTGAAACAGAACTAAACTTTGCATCTCCATTTGAATTACTCGTCGCTGTAACATTGTCAGCCCAAGCGACTGATGTTAGCGTCAACAAGGCCACTGATAAGTTGTTTCCTGTGGCCAATACTGCGCAGCAAATATTTGATTTAGGTGTCGATGGCTTAAAAAGCTATATTAAAACCATTGGCCTGTATAACAACAAGGCCATTAACGTCATTAAAGCCTGTGAGATGTTAATTAACCTTCATGGTGGCGAAGTACCAGAAAACCGTGAAGCACTTGAAGCTCTTCCCGGCGTTGGTCGTAAAACCGCTAATGTTGTGTTAAACACAGCTTTTGGTTGGCCAACTATCGCGGTTGATACTCATATTTTCAGAATGGCGAACCGAACTAAATTTGCAATGGGCAAGAATGTCGATCAAGTTGAAGAAAAAATGCTAAAGGTGACACCTGCTGAATTTAAAGTAGATGTTCATCATTGGTTTATCTTACATGGCAGATATACCTGTATCGCGCGCAAACCTCGTTGTGGTTCGTGCATTATCGAAGATTTGTGCGAGTTTAAAGAAAAAGTAGAGCTTTAAGCTCTACTTCATCTTAAGTTCTAGCGCTTAAAGTAAATCTTTACCTAAGGAGATCACCACTCGGCGATTTCGCTCTCTTCCCATAGTATTATCGTTTCGTGCTACATGGCGACGTTCACCATGACCAGATACTTCAATAACACTTTCATCTAGACCACTAGATTTAAAGTAATCTCTAACTTTTGTTGCTCGCTTTTCTGATAGTTCTTGGTTAATCCATTTACCACCATAACTATCGGTATAAGCATCTACTAATACCACATCAATCTCAGGATCGTGTTTTACGTAATCACCAATTAGCTGCAAACGTTTTTTAGAGCGAGGAGTTAATTCATTACTATTGGATTGATAAGTTAAAACCGTAAACGCAATGTCATCAAAAGAATAAGGTAACAAGCGCCCTACACACTTCAAAAAATCGTTGTATTGAGTTTTAAAATTAATCGAGGAAATGCCCACTGCGGTGGTATTGTTATTGGCATACCAGTCATCGAAATAGAAGGTAGGCACATTACCGTCTTCTAACTCACTCAACATTCTCCAAGCGGGCTGCGCGTTTACATATCCATCAAACTGTTGGTAAAACGACAGTTCGCTGATTTTTTTTGAACTTGCACCTGGCTTCCACAGTGGAGGAACACTGCGCAAAGAGACTTGGTGAGTTTCAGCCGAAATTTTGTACATGTCGAGGTAGAAATCGAGATTTACGCTTTTAGATGCGCGACTAACAAAACTGGCAACGCCAAAAGCAGGAATGAAGTGATCCATCCTGCATTCAATGGGGGTTTTGTTTGAAATCACCCATGTCGAGTCATCAAGTGACGCGGAATAGTTTCGTACATTGGCTTGAGCCGACAATGCGCACAGCGCCAAAGGCAACAATAAATAACGTTTCATTAGCAGAAATCCTCTCTTCTCTACAAATTATCGGCATCTGGCCAATAATCTTTAAAGCAAATTCGCGATTCTTTGCCGCTTTTGTAATAATGCGCGCTTCCGTATTTAGTTACCCACATTATGACCATAACAGAACTTACTACCCAGCTAATGTCTAGCCGCTTTAGAGGCTATTACCCTGTTGTTATCGACATCGAAACAGCAGGCTTTAATGCAAAAACTGACGCTCTGCTTGAAATTGCAGCTTGTTTACTTAGCTTCGATGAAAACGGCCAGTTGTTTGTACTTGAGAGTATTCAGTACAACGTAGCGCCCTTTGAAGGTGCTAACCTAGAAAAAGCAGCATTGGAGTTTACTGGGATAGATCCAGAAAACCCATTGCGTGGCGCAGTAAGCGAAGACTTTGCGCTAAAAGACATGTTTAAGCCGATTCGCAAAGCGCTCAAGTCACACGGCTGTAATCGAGCGGTCATGGTTGCGCATAATGCGGCGTTTGATATGGGCTTTTTTAACGCTGCGGTTGAGCGTTGCAATATAAAACGAAACCCCTTCCATCCTTTTGTTAGCTTTGACACAACCAGTATCAGCGCTTTAGCGCTAGGTCAAACGGTGTTGGCCAAAGCGTGTAAAGAAGCGGGTTTAGATTTCAATAACGAAGAAGCACACTCAGCCCTTTATGACGCACAAAAAACTGCAGAGCTGTTTTGTTTAATTGTGAACAAATGGCAACACCTTGGCGGCTGGCCGCTCCCTCAGCAAGACGAACAAGACTAAATTGGAATTATAAATGCTAAACCCTGTGGTTATCTCGGTCTGCTTGATGTTGTTATTAAGCTTGTTAAGAGTGAATGTAGTACTTGCCTTGTCAGTAAGTGCTATGGTGGGCGGTTTGCTTTCTCATATGAGCTTAGCGGAGACCATTGCCAGCTTTGAAGCTGGCCTAGGTGATGGCGCGCAAATTGCGCTCAGTTACGCATTGTTAGGTGCATTTGCAGTCGCAATATCACGTAGTGGTTTAACCGACCTTATTGCAAACAAAATTGTCTCTACAGTGGACAAAAACAGAGATAAGCACCTATCTCGAGTAAAATGGCTAATGCTGGTGGCTATTATCTTAATGGCTGTCAGTTCGCAAAACTTAGTTCCCGTGCATATTGCTTTTATCCCTATTTTAATTCCGCCACTACTCGCGGCTTTTAATCAACTGAATATTGACCGGCGGATCATTGCCTGCTGTATTACCTTTGGCTTAGTGACCACCTACATGTGGCTGCCCTATGGGTTTGGTAGTATCTTTTTGAATCAACTTTTACATTCCAATATTGAAAGTGCTGGTTTAGTAATTGAACGCAGTCAACTGCCTAAAGCAATGACAATTCCAGCTATAGGAATGATAGTGGGTTTACTCACTGCAATTTTTGTCTCATACAGAAAACCTCGTCAATACAAGACTGTTGAGCTAATTCCAACTGAATCAGAAACACAAACATCAGTACCCGTGAGCAAGGGACGCTTGATAATGAATGTTGTCATTATCTTATTGGCGCTTGCGATTAACGTTTATACAGAATCCATCATTATTGGCGCGCTTTGTGGCTTTTTAATGCTTACAACCGCCGCTGGCTTACGCCCTCAAAGCAGCCAAGATTTATTCGTGGAAGGCGTAAAATTAATGGCGTTAATTGGATTTATCATGATTGCCGCTAATGGTTTTGCCGGGGTGATGAAAGCGACCGGTGGCGTGCCTGAATTGGTAGCCAATGCCGGCCAAATATTAGGCTCGAACAAAATGTTTGCCGCAGCAGTACTTCTTATAATGGGATTGCTCATCACCATGGGAATTGGTTCGTCTTTCTCAACAATTCCGATTATTGCAGCTATTTATGTTCCATTGGCTTTGTCACTCGGATTTTCGGATCTCGCAACTGTAGCATTAGTTGGCACAGCTGCAGCGTTAGGTGATGCGGGGTCTCCGGCTTCAGATTCCACTCTAGGGCCTACAGCGGGTCTAAATAGCGACGGTCAGCACGACCACATATGGGATACCGTAGTGCCCACATTTTTACACTTCAACCTACCCTTGTTGGTTTTTGGTTGGATTGCAGCTATTGTCTTATAAGACACTGTAACAAACTGTTTTAGCTAATAATTACTACACACAAGAATTTGTACGTTTAACGGAAAACCAATTTGACTGATTTAGCCCTATCGATTGAAAAGTTACGCCCTAGTTTTGATTTAAGCAACATTGAGCCTTGTGCTGAGTTGCAATGGTCAAATCTAATGCCCGTGGCTAAAGCCAGTTTTGATTATTTTCTTGCAACAAATTTTGATAAATCACTCATGATTTGTCAGTCGCCGAGTTTTTTAGATGAACAAGCTATTATTAAAAGCTTACTCAATGGTGAAGATGCTAAGCGAGCAGCAAAAGCTTACGTTATCTTGGCTAACCCCGAGCAACTTAATCGACCTTTAAGTTTTGAAATTAGCGCTAAACAACTAAAGGCATTCAATCAAGCGATTGATGCCTTTGAAGAGTTATTAAACCAAGACTTTAGTGCTGAGTTGCTAGCGACAGAATTCGCTGAAGATATGCAATTATTAGAAGAAAACAATAAACAGTCGCTAAGTTCAATTTTGCAAAAACTTGCGGATGAATCTATTGACGCAGCTTTTGTTCATGCTCTTGAAAGGCTATTTCGCTACTTGCAGGAAAATCCTGAAAACGATAACTGCAATGCTTTTTACAAAGCGTGGGAAACCAATCACGCTGCGGTATTTTGCACGGAGTTTACCCGGGTAAGTTTGTTTGGCCAATTACTTACTCCTCACCCTAACTATCCATATGATTTGAATAACATCACTTTAGGGCAACTCCACACAGGCAACAATGGCGTATTAGTTTTAAATGCTGAAGATGTGTTAGCCGACCCTAAACTTTGGTTTGAACTAAAAGCTAGCTTTAAAGACCAAACCCTTGCTTGGTCAAAATTGGACGCTGATAAAACGTATTTGCAGGCTGGTGACTTACCTTTGCGTATTAAGTTGATTATTTCGGGTAATGCGATTGCCGTATCGGATTTGTATGAGCTGGACCCAGAGTTAAACAAATTAAGCATTGCAGAAACAGAGCTATTGAGCGAGGTAGCAGCAAATCCCGACTTGATTAATTGTTACCTTAGCCAATTAAATTATGAGTTACAGCAATTAAATTTACCGCAATTGTCCCGCGAGTTATACCAACCAGTATTGTCTTTAGCAGCAAAACTCTGTGAGCATAATGCCTTACTAAGTTTGGGTTTAAACCAGATACTCAATCCTTTAAAGCGCCTTAATCATTTAGGCTTAGCCCATGATGAGACTGGTTTTGAACAAGCTTTATTAACCTTAGGTAACAATATCAACAGTCAGCAACGTTTTAGTGACCTGTCTTATCGAGACGGTCAAACCCACATTTGTTTAAGCGGAACACAAGTGGGTCAAATAAACGGTCTGTCGGTTATTGATTTTAATGGCTTAGGCCTCTCATTTGGAGAACCGATTAGGATCACGGCTAACGTTTTTCAAGGAGACGGTGATTTTACTGATGTAGAACGAAAATCTGAATTAGCGGGTAACATTCACGCTAAATCAATGATGATAATTCAAGGGTTTCTAACTCAGTTATTTGCTAAAGAACATCATTTCCCCTATTCCGGCAATGTAGTGTTCGAGCAATCTTATCATGAAATAGATGGAGATAGTGCCTCTCTAGCTGGAGCATTGGTTTTACTCAGTGCCCTATCCGAGTTGCCAATTTTTCAACATATAGCTGTTACCGGCTCCTTAGATCAACAAGGTAATGTACTCGCAGTTGGCGGGATTAATGAAAAACTAGAAGGCTTTTATCGAGTAGCTAAAACTAAGGGAGTGGAAACTCCAGTAACGGCTATCATTCCTAGCGCCAATTTAGGTCAACTAAATCTTAGTAAAGACTTATTAGACGCTTGTTCAAACGGTCTGTTTAGCGTTTATACAGTAGAGACTATTGAGCAAGCGACTAAACTGGTATTTGGTGTGCCTGCTGGGGATCTTTATGAGCCGCAGTCGGTTTACGGGAAAATATTCAAACGAATAAATATCGATGATGGAGAACCTAGCCTCCTAGCTTGTTTAATAAAGAGAATTACTCGTTTATTCAAACTCTGATAAATTAATAGGACATCGGACTTGTTTAGCGCACACGTGTTCGCTAAAGTATCGGCAAATTTTTTAAAGGTATTATCCATGACTCAGGTTTCGCAAAAAGAACTAGGCAAAACTAGTTACGAACGCCAAGAATTACTCGATTGTAGCCAAGGCCTTTTGTTTGGAGAAGGCAATAGTAAATTACCTGCACCCAACATGTTAATGATGGATAGAATCCTCAAGATTACGCATGAAGGCGGCGAGTTTGGCAATGGTGAGATTATCGCCGAGTTAGATATTACCCCAGATCTTTGGTTTTTTGATTGCCACTTCCCGGGTGACCCGGTAATGCCTGGTTGTTTAGGCTTAGACGCTATGTGGCAGTTAGTCGGATTTTTCTTAGGCTGGAGCGGTGGACCAGGTAAAGGTCGTGCTCTTGGTGTAGGTGAAGTGAAGTTTACTGGTCAAGTACTACCTACTGCGAAAAAAGTCACTTACCGCATCAAAATGAAACGCGTAATTATGCGTAAGCTAGTGATGGGAATTGCTGACGGTGTTGTTGAAGTAGATGGCCGAGAAATCTATTCGGCGAATGATTTAAAAGTAGGTTTGTTCACTGATACCTCAAGCTTCTAAATAACTCTTTTAGCCTAAAAAAGCCCTTTTAAAAGGGCTTTTTTTTTAGTTATTATCTAATCCTGAAACGCGTTCTTCAAGAGCTTCTCGCCACCCTCCATACCAATGCCCCCTTGCGTCGGCCCCGCCGTACGGACAAGTCTCTTTAGACCTTCCTGATAAGCCTGCTTGATAACCTTTGGCATGCGCTCTTTCTAAACGATCGCGTTTTTGTCTTTTCATAGACTTCTTCCTCATCAAGATCAGAAAACAAAACAGGAGCCCTGAGGCTCCTGATCTACTATCGCTTAACAATTTACAAAGATCAAAAACAAATTTTTTGATTATTCGCTAACTATTTGATCTTTTTGTGGCACTAAAAAGACAAATTAGTGTTTTATGAAACGTCTCACAAAAACAACAGGTAAGAGCAGCAACGCTAACCAAAGGCTACTTGCCCCTTTTCGCTCATACTTAACCTCTTCAATTTGAGGACACACCGCTAAATTATCAATATCGGTTACAGCAGGGTTTCTAACCAGTTTAAGCAATACCGCTCGTGGATTAACACCATTTACAAAGTCTTCTGCAGTCTCGTAGTGGTAACCGTTTGCAAAGATCTCGCCCTCGTCGTTGATATGAGTCGCATACTCAAACCGATACAAAGGGATTTGAGGTTCACCATTTTGTTCATAACACGTCAGCTGATTTAATGTCCACGTATAAGAAGAGTTTCCGTCTAGATAGCGATTGTAATCTAACAACATACCCGTTTGGCGACGGGTGGTACCATTGTACGAAGGTTGATCTTCACCTTCGCCGTCACGCCATCCAACAACCATCCCATTATTGTTAATATCGCTAAATTCGCTATTAGCGCCAGTGAACGGATTGTTTCTTAAAGGCCAAGTTACTTTTTGATAGTTTTCAGAATTCTCATCGTTGTCATAAACAAAGGCTTCAACAGGACGGTTACGTGACTTAACTTCCACATAGCGCAAGTTACCAACCACTAGAGACTGGTTATTAATCGCATTTGCCCAAGTATGGGTGACGGAATCTTCGAATTTATCGTTGTCTCCGTCTATTGTAATATTAGGGATTTGGTTTAATTTGTAGGTTCCATCTCCATTATCAGTGTAAAATGTAGCTCGGCCGCGCGATCCATTTGTGCTGTCATAAACGTCGTCCGATGAAATGCCTACAAACACTTCTCCATTATAATCTTTAATCAAATTGAAATTCGGCGCATTACCGTATCTAGAGCGCACGTAACCATCTACAAAGAGCTCTCCTGTCACTTGATCCCCATCTAAGGCATCAGTAATGTCCCATGCCCAGGCCTGAGTATGAAAACCGGAACAGCGGTAATAGTTTTCTCGGTTACCAGTCTGACACTCACCAAAACTATCAGAATTTGAATAACTGACACTGGCTAACCCAATGACCAACGTTCGGCCGTCTTTCTCTATGATTTGTAAACCTGAAGACAAGCCACCTTTGTCGTCTGCTAAATCCCCACTACTATTAAAGGCAGTAGGTAACAATGTAACTTTAGCTTCAGTAGACAAATTATAAGCGAAGCCACGCTGAATGAATTCTCGGGTATAACTGGAACCAGTGTCGTTTGTGAAGGGCGAGGAATCGTACCCCACGGCCCAACCTAACTCCCCATTGATACTATTTACTCGAGTATCCGTAGTATAAGTATCGTTACTTATATCATCGAAAACATAGAGTTTTTCATTAACGGTATCCCACGTCGGTAACGGTGGTATGTTTTTTCCGTCTGTATGAGCCCCAGAAATATTTCTTTCACTAATAAAAGCAAGCACATTAGATTTATACAAAGTACTACTTTGAGCTCTTAGTCTGTCGCGATATAACTCATAAAAGCTGCCGGTCCCGTAATAAAACAAATTACACACTTCGCTCGCATATTGGCAGCCATAATCAAAGGTAGTGCGGTCTGAAAAATCATAAAAGCGAAATGGACTTCTAAAAGTTAAGGCATTACCCGCTAAATAGTTGCCGTCTTCACTTGCTGCGGTTACGTTGATGTTCCCATCACCTTCTGCAAGTCCGTTAGCCGCTTCTAAGGGAATTTCTTCAATTAAGTAATAAGATTCGGTTTGCGCAGCATGACTAAGTCCTGCTGACAACAATAAAGGCGCGAATGCTAAGCTCAATGAGCAATTTAAAATAGACTTCTTCATGAATTTTTTAGTTCTTCCAATTCTTCCCAACGCGAATAGAGGTTCTCTAAAGCCTCTTCTGCACTGGCTAAACTATTTAGTGTCTGTTGAACCAGATCCTGTTCTAGGTTAAAAAACTCCGGTTCGTTAACGTCGAGCTGTAGTTTCTCGACTAAGTTTTCCGCAGCTTCCAATTTTTCAGGTAACTGGTCAAGTTCAAGTTTTAATTTATATGACAGCTTCTTAGTTTGTTTACCTGCACGGTTTACAACATCAGATTTTTCTGTCGGCTTTATTGGAGCTAGCTTATTTTGGCTTTCAATGTAGCGCTCTACTTCTGAATAACCACCCACATAAGTACTCACGTTACCTTTGCCGTCAAAATGCCAAACATGGCTAGCGGTATTGTCAATAAAGCTACGATCGTGGCTTACTAACAACACAGTACCGGGGTACTGACTGACCAATTCTTCTAGTAACTCCAGCGTTTCGACATCCAAATCATTGGTTGGTTCATCTAAAACCAGCAAGTTAGCGGGTTTTAAAAATAGTTTTGCTAACATTAAGCGATTTTTTTCACCACCAGACAGCGCTTTAACCGGTGTAAATGCACGTTTAGGGTGAAACAAAAAATCTTGCAAGTAGCCCATTACATGGCGCTTCCCGCCATTAATTTCTACTTCTTGCTTGCCGCCGGCCAAATTGTCTAACAGTGTTTTATCTGGGTCTAACTCTTGGCGATATTGGTCGAAATAAGCAACGCTTAATTTTGTTCCTACTTTTACACTCCCCCCACTAGCGGTTAACTGCTCAAGTAGGATTTTAATTAAGGTAGATTTACCACACCCGTTTGCGCCAACTAAAGCAATTTTATCGCCTCGCATAACCAATAAGTCTATTGGCGAGATAATGGGATAATCGTCATTCGGGTACGAGAAGGTAAGCCCTTCTGCTTCAAATACGATTTTACCTGAGCGCAAACCATCGTCGATTTGCATTTTAGTATTACCTTGGCGATTAACCCGCTCACTGCGCTCGTTGCGCATTGCTTTCAAGGCACGCACTCGGCCTTCATTGCGGGTTCTTCGTGCTTTAATGCCTTGGCGGATCCAAGACTCTTCTTCGGCCAAGCGTTTGTCAAAAAGGGCATTTTGCTCTTCTTCTACTCGCAACCATTCAGCTTTACCTTCCAAATAAGTGTCGTAATTGCCTGGCCATGAGGTTAAAACACCTCGGTCGATATCAACAATTCTAGTGGCAATTTTGCGAATAAATTCCCTATCGTGACTGATAAATACGATGGTGGCTTTGAAGTTAAGTAAAAATTCTTCTAACCACTTAATTGTTGTGATGTCTAAATGGTTGGTAGGCTCATCTAACAGCAATATATCAGGTTCTCCAGCCAGCGCTTTAGCAAGAGCCACTTTACGTAACCAACCGCCAGAAAGACCTTGCAGTGGTGCATCGCCATCCAACTTCATTGTAGTGAGAACGCGTTGTATTTCACTGTCAAACTTCCAACCATCTACAACATCAATTTCATGTTGTACTTGCTGCATGCGGTTGAGCTGTTGATCAGTCGCGTTTTCATCGATATTCGACGTTAAATGATGAAACTCGCTAAGTAGCTTACCAATATGTGGTTTGCCTTCTGCGACGTAATCAAAGATGCGTTGCTCGCTGGCCTCAGGTGGATCTTGCTGCAAACGCGTAATAACTACGTCATTGACTAATTGACGTACGCCAGAGTCAAGCAAGACCGCACCTTCGATAACTTGCAATAAAGTACTTTTACCAGCGCCATTGCGCCCTACCAAACACACTCGTTCAGCTTTGTTTATCTGTAAATTGGCTTTGTTTAGCAAGGGAGTATCCCCATACGCTAACAACGCATCTTGTAGGTTTACTAACACGTACAGCTCTCTATAAATTGTTCTAACTGGCTGGCATCAAATGGCCAATTAATTGTTTGCTGACTAGGTTCGTGACAAAGCACCGGAATACTGTAGCGAAACTGCTCTACCAAAGACTCATCATCAATAATGTCTTGTTCAGTTAATGCATGAATATTGGGGTTAGCTAGAATCAATGCTCTAGCGTCCTCACACAAATGGCATCCATCGGTACTATATAAAACCCAAGTCATACAACTAATCCTTGTGAATCATCCAACAATTGTGGATTTGTTTATTTCGTTCGAAGTCAGGCGAAAGCGACTGACTTGAGATATTTTCGGCAGATAAGCCTAACTTAGCCAGTCCGTCTTTATCCATTTTAAACTGGCGTTTGTTGTTTGAAAAAATCAGTTTACCGCCAGGATTCAACAAGCGAGAAACCGAGGCCAGCAAATCAATGTGATCTTTTTGTATATCAAACACTTCTTCCATTTTCTTGGAATTAGAAAAAGTAGGCGGATCAAGAAATATTAAATCCCAGCGCTGTGATATTTGGGTCTTCAGCCAAGCCATACAATCAGCTCGAATAAACTCATGTTTATTAATTGGTAACTGATTTAACCGAAAGTTGTCTTTGGCCCAGTTAAGATAGGTATTCGACATATCCACTGTGGTGACTTTAGATGCTCCGCCAATAGCAGCATGCACACTTGCTGACCCAGTATAGGCAAACAGGTTTAGTACCGATTTACTGTTACTATTTTGCTGAATATAGTGGCGCATATTGCGGTGGTCGAGAAACAAACCAGTATCTAAATAATCGGTTAAGTTAACGTAAAACTGCGCACCATACTCCTGAACAACAAAACGCTCTTTTTCATCGCTGTTACGTTCATACTGCTGGCGACCCTTCTGTTGCGAACGCTGTTTGATAACTAACTTGTCGTTGGCTACTAAATCACTTTGTAATAAGCCAGTAAGCAAATCCATTAAACGGCGGCGAGCTTTAGCTGGCTCAATGGTTTTTGGCGCTCTATATTCTTGAACAATGACATAATCATCGTAGCAATCAACTGCTACGTTATATTCAGGCAGATCTGCATCGTATAAACGGTAACAAGTGATGTTGTCTCGCTTAATCCATTTTTGCAGTTTCTTTTTGTTTTTTAGTAATCTGTTAACAAAGTCTTCGGCGTATTTACGTTGCGAGCCTTGCCCACCCTCGCCTATTTGATAGATTTTCAGTACACAGTTGAGAGCACCGTTTAAAAACTTATATTGCTTGTCACTGCGTAAACGTAAGTAATCCAGTAATTCAGGTGCTGCGGTAAATAAAGATAAACGCCAACCAGGGTAATTCTCTCTTACGCTGGCGCCAAAGGATAAAAACAAGCCGATAAGTTTGGTTAATTCGCCTAGGCGTTCACCATAAGGAGGGTTAGATAGAATCAAGCCCGGTTCATTAGGTGCTGCCGGCAAATTTGCTGCATCATGAACGTGAACAGAGATAATGTCGCTTAAACCTGCGCGTTCAATGTTAGCTTTAGCTACGGCTACCATACGTCTGTCGATGTCGTAACCAATCAAACGCTGCTTACAGTTGGTCAAGCCCGTTTCTGCACGAGTTTTTGCATCTGCTTGAATATCGCTCCATGCAAATTTGGCAAAGTTGCTTAAACGTTCAAAACCAAAACTACGATTAAGGCCTGGCGCAATGTCTGCTGCTTGCATCGCAGCTTCAATAAGAATGGTACCTGAGCCACACATTGGGTCGATTAGATACTTCTCTTGCCAATTACTTCTGGTGACCAATGCAGACGCTAAGTTTTCTCGAACTGGCGCTTCACCCTGCTCGGTGCGGTACCCACGGCGGTGTAACGATGCACCAGATAAATCAATAGAAATAGCCAAGTACTTGCTTGCCAAGCGCACCACTATTCGTGCGTCTTCATCGGTTTTAGCTACGTTAGGACGAGATCCCACTGTTTTATTAAATTGATCAACAATGGCGTCTTTAACTTTTAGTGCGCCAAACTGGCTATTGTCTATATAGTGGTTGGTTCCACTGCAATGCACTGAAAATGTTTGATCGACGTTGAAATACTTATTCCAAGGTATCGAGTATGCGGCTTGGTAAAGTTCATCTACGTTGTCGGCTTGGGTTTCAACCAAACGTAACAAGATACGCGACGCGACACGTGACCACATACAAATTTTATAAGCCGTTGGCCAATCACAGGTAAAACTCACACCGGCAACCGTTTGTTTGCACTCTTGTGCCCCTAACGCCTTTAATTCATCTAAACATAAGCTTTCTAAACCTTTAGCGGTCGAAGCGAAAAAATCAGCCATTTTTATACTCTATTTATTTAACCCGTGGATTATACCTGTTTTAGTACGGATCAGTAGTAAAAGCCTCATACGGATAAATAATCGGCAATCAGTAACATTAAGCAAATAATCTCTTGTAATATCGAAGCTCTCTGCGTACTATCCGCCCCGCATTAAACGGACGCGGGATGGAGCAGTCTGGTAGCTCGTCGGGCTCATAACCCGAAGGTCGTTGGTTCAAATCCAGCTCCCGCA
>NZ_JAUOSJ010000027.1:0-15444 GCF_030548385.1 Agarivorans sp. 1_MG-2023
ATAATAGAAAAGGGTGTGCTGATATTACCCTAGCTCAACACAGTTGAAAGTCTTTCCACTGCATTCGGTGAAGAGCCACAGGTACACAGTGAAAAAGTGCGCAAACCTTGGAAGCTAAACTAATTCAAAATTTTCTCGTTACCTACTAGCAAAGTCGAGATTCAAAACCATTAGTTTGGGTATGAAAAGAGTCTAGTTTGACTGCGTTTATCGTAAGGAGACGTAACTCGTTTTGGGGCAAAACCAATTTTGCGTAAGCTATCAGATCTAGTCATATCAAGGATATAGAAACTGACAAGTCGCATTCAAACTAATTCAACAAATTAGCCTTGATAAAGGTCGTCCCCTACCTTATAGACCGGCAAATCAAACTTGTACTGGCTGCCGGCCATTATCAATACACCTTGGTAGCGGCTATCACCGGTAGACGAAAACTCGAATTGGTAGAAGCGACACCAGCGCCAGTAACCTGCCATTTTTTGCGGTTTTTCTTGGGTAAAGTTAACTTCAAGTAACTGTAGATCTAAGGTTTGGCACTTTTGCTTAATCAGATGCTGAGCACGTTCTGCGTCTTTTCGGCGTCGCCAAAAGAACATCACAATAAACGTAAAAATGAAGATCGCCAATAAATCCATAGCACCAACTTAAGTAATGAGTATCTTCAAGATATTGGGTCACACGCGCTAATAACAAGTAAGCGTGTTACACCAAGTATTATTCGCCACTAATGGTCGCGATTAACTGGCGGTTGCCACCGTCATTGCGGTGTTCGCCTAAATAAATCCCCTGCCAAATCCCTAAGGCAAACTCCCCTCGGTTCACAGGTAGGGTGATTTGGCTGCCAAGCAAACTGCTTTTGATATGTGCAGGCATGTCGTCGGCACCCTCGTAGGTATGCTGAAAATAAGGCGCGTTCTCGGGAATCATTTTATTGAGATGGGCTTCTAAATCGGCGCGAACAGTAGGGTCGGCGTTTTCATTCAAGCTTAAGCTGGCACTGGTATGCTGCAACAAAAGGTGGCATAAACCCACTTTGAAGTCTTGTAACTCCGGTAACTGTAAAATCAACTCTTCGGTAATTAAATGAAAGCCGCGCGGTCGCGCTTTCAATCTAACCAAACGTTGTAACCACATGAAGCAACACCTATTTTAAGCTTTATTAAAGACTAGCAGTGGCGCGCTAGCTTTGTAAATGCTGGCTCAGCGATAAAGCTATCTACGCAGTGATTTAGCCAATAATTCAGCGTTTCGTAGTGCCATGGCATAAATACTCAGTTGCGGATTAGCCCCTAAACTGGTGGGAAACACCGAACCATCAATCACACTTAAGCCACTTAGCCAGCGATAATTTCCGGCTTCATCAACCGCTGAGTTTTGCTCGTCTCCTCCCATGGCGCAACCACCCATGACATGAGCAGAAGCTAAGCGTGTCGCTAAAGCCTGCATGGGCAACTGTTGGATGAGTTTTTTAGCCTCAACCCAAGAGCTCACCAATTGGCTTTGCTCATGTAAGGGGTAAACCTTTTTTGCACCTGCCGCAAACTGCAGCTCAGCCATGCTTAATAAAGCACGGCGTGCGCCCTGCCACAGGTAATCGCTAATCGAGTAATCTAGCACTGGGCTTCCGTCGTCACGCAGCTGTACTTGGCCACCAACACTATCGTCATGAAAACCATCACGTAATAAAGCAATGGTCACTTGCAGGTGATTAATCTGCTGCATCATCTCACTATGGAATTGGCCAAAGCCAGTTGTTTTGGTTGCCAATAAAATAGGGTGTACCGGTGGCACTTCGAGTTTATAACCACACGCTCCCTCACTGCCGTTTTGCCAAACAAAGTGGTCAGAATATACCGATTGCGGTGCGCCTTGATGGCTCGCCACTACATGCTCAAACAATGCACCACTCATTACACTGGGGTGAAGAAAGGTGCGCTTGCCCACTCGTTGATAAGGGTCGGGCACTTTTGAGCGCAGTAATATAGCTGGTGAGCCAATCGCTCCCGCAGCCAACACCAAGTGTTTAGCCTTAATAGTAAATACCCGCTTAGTGGCTCTTTGGTTCTTGTTTAGAGCGATAAGCTGCGCCCCCACCACTTGGTCATTTTCAATGGTTAGTTGCTGAACCCGAAACCGGCTTAACAAGCTAGCGCCAGCATTTAAAGCCGTTGGAATAGTGGTGACTAACATGGATTGCTTGGCGTTGGTTGGGCAGCCCATCCCGCAATAGCCTAGATCCCAGCACTGTTTTACATTGCGTGGAATGGCTTGATATGACCAGCCTAAGGCATCGCAACCTTTAGCCAGTAAGCTGTTGTTTTGGTTACGCGTCAACCAAGGTTGTATGCCCAACATTTGTTCAGCTTGTTGGAAATAAGGCGCTAGTGATACAGCGTTAATCTGGGTAAAGCCCCAACGTTGCTGCCAATGACTGAGGGTATGCTCTGGGGTACGGAGTGAGGTTGTCCAATTTACCGTGGTAGATCCCCCAACACAGCGCCCCTGAAAAATCCCTATCGCTTTATCTTTGGTTTTTCGAGCTGCCGACTCTTGATAAAGGTCGGGGTAGGCTTGGCGCTCCTGCATCTTAAAGTCTTGGCTACTTTTCAGTGGGCCTTCTTCAACAATGAGCACCTTCAAGCCTGCTTGAGTTAATACTTGAGCAGTAATTCCACCACCCGCACCGCTGCCAACTATCAATACATCGCACTCTAGGCTTTTATCCTGTTGCTGTTCAGCGCCATCAATATGCTGCCAACCCGCCGCTAAGCCTTCAGCAATAATATCCTTAATCATTAAGCAGTCCTTTTGCTTGAGCGGGTAATTGGTAGTTAAGTTGATCCCAAGAGGCCGGATCACCATACCAAGCAGCCATAATCAGTTCATGCAGGCCTTGATAAGCTTGGCGAAGTAACTGCAAATAGTGCCACTGCCATTGCTGCAATATCTGTAATTTTTGTTGCAAGGTGAGCTGGCTAAGCTGACTTGCACCAGCGCTTAATAATAACCAACCGCCTCGTGATTGAAGCAGATCGAGTAGCTGCCTTAACTCAGCCTGAGTATGCGGTTCCAACACTGCAAAAGCATGATCGATGTTAGCAAGAACTTGCTGTAAGGCTGGTTTGTCATCTGCCGCGACGCCACCCTCTAAAAAAGCCGGAATAAGCGCCCAAAAAATTTGCTGATGCTGAGCTGACAAACGCAGACCGGCTTGTGGGGTAAACTGCAGAGGATAATGGGAGAATAGCCAAGACCCTCCACCCACCGTTGCTGCAGTAACAGCGCCATATTGCAACAATTTACGTCTTGTTAGCTTCACCTTGGCTCCTTGCCTTACTTGAAATGTCGACACAAGCAATTAAAATACCCATAGTAACTTATATAGCGTAGCTTAATGAATATGCAAGTTTCCAGTGGTAACTTAATCGAATAGTGACCGACTGATCGCAAGATTGAGTTGAAAACCTGCTTATTCATACAACAAGTTTAGAAGCTCAAGCGCAGTATGCTTTAGCAAAAGCAAGACTTGTAAGCGATCACTCATATGATTAATGGCTTTTCTGGCCATTACTGGCTAAGGTAAAACTATCAATAGCTTAATGAAAAAAACCGTGGATACTGCAATAAAAAAGCGCGCGATTAGCCCTGAACAAAAACAACTTCGTCGGCAGCAAATTTTACACGCTGCCAAGCAAGCCTTGACCGAGCACGGCTATGAGAGCGTGGTATTAAGCCAGCTGGCCAATGACCTGGAATTATCTAAGCCCGCGCTATATCGCTACTTCGCCAACAAAGAAAGCTTATTTATGGCGTTGTACTTGGAAGAGGCCAACCACCTACTGATAGATATTGAGCGCCTATCTAAACAAAGCTTAAAGCCAAGAGTATTAGCCGAAACCATCGCAGCTCAACCCACCTTTTGTTACTTGTCGGCTATTTTGCACACGGTCTTAGAGAAGCAAGAAAACATAGAACAAGCGATTAGTTTCAAACGTGATTTAAAAGCAATGGCAGAACAGCTGTGTGCCTTGTTTATGCATTGGTCGCCACAAGCTAACCAACAACAAGCTATTACTAAAGTTATGTTTCTTTACCAAAGTGTGATTGGTTGCTGGCATACCAGCCACCCTTCGGCCACCATGCAACAGGTTATGCAAAATGACGAGTTTGCCATTTTACGCGTGGACTTTGTGGATAGCCTGAGCTTGTTATTGGTAAAGCTACTCGCAGATTAAACCAACAAGGTAGCCAATTACCTTTTCAAGTCGCAACCTACCAACGACCTCTGCGAGATGGGACCACCCCAAGATAGCACTGCATGCTGGTTGATAAAGTACATTTAGCGCTCTAGTGGGCTAGCCGCCGTTTCAACAAGCCAATCAACCACAGCCCGCAAACCTTGTTCGCGGCTGCGTGCTTGTTTAAAACACAGGTAAAAATCGTAGCCGGTATAAACCGACGAGACTGGCAAATCGACCAATTTGCCTTCGCGAATATCTTTCTCCACCATAAAGTCGCTGACCAGTGCAATCCCTTGACCGGTTTCTGCCGCCTCTAACGCTAATACTTGATGACTAAAGCTATGAAAACCTTGGTTGACTGGCAAAGCAATACCAAGCCCTTTCGACCATACTGCCCAATCACCTCCGGGCTGCTTAGCATCTTCGTCTAAGTCGCAAGAAAGCAGCGGAAAGTTGAGTAAATCTTGTCGCCAATTTTGATGGTCGATTTCTTGGTAGAGACTTGGTGAACACACAGCCACTAAGCGCTCTTTGTGTAACAGTCGGCTCACATAACCAGGAGCTGTGGCCGTAAAGCAAATAAATAAGTCACCGGTTTTGCTGGAAAGCAGCGGTTCTTCGGTCACCATTTGTAGGCGCATATCAATATCGGGATGTCGCGCTCGAAAACTAGGCAACAAAGGCACTAAACGCTTAAGCGCAAACGAACTATAAGAGGTAAGTCGCAGCTGATCGATACCCTCGCCTTTAACTTGTCGAGTAAGATGACTGAGCTCATTGAGAATACGCTCTACTTCTACAAAGTACCCGCGCCCGGTATCGCTCAACTGCAGTTGTCGGCCAACTTTTTCAAACAACGGTTCTGCTAAGTAATCTTCAAGTATGCGCAAGCGGTGGCTCACTGCACTCTGGCTAATCCCTAGTTCGCTGCCAGCTTTAGCCACACTTTGGTTACGAGCAACAGCTTCAAAAGCGACTAAGGCGTTTAATGGTGGAAGTGTTCGCATAAAAATACATTCATTTTTTTCATGTATTTTAAATTATTATCATTTTTTTAATGTTTCACAAGTCTCTACACTGCCTTTTCTATTCAACACTAGCTACAGCATAGGGGGCAAGCATGCGAAACAATTACACTCTTGTCGCCATTGTTATTTTGGTGGTGGCCAACCAAATTGCGGTGCTATCCGATGCGTTAATGAAAATAGCCGGCGAGCAAGCCTCGGTATTCGAGATATTGTTGTACCGTCAACTTTGTACCTTAATGCTGTTGTTACCGCTGTTTTTACTCACGAAGAATAAACTACCTCAAAAGCCGCTGATCCACGTGGTGCGAGGACATTTATGGTTAGCGGGGTCTGGCTGCATGGTTGTGGCATTAATGACCTTGCCGCTAGCCACTGCTAACGCATTGTTTTACGCCGCACCAATTATGATGTTACCGCTAGGCATGTGGCTGCATAAAAGCACCGTTAACCGCACTCAAGTGGTAGCTGCTACTATCGGTTTTATTGGGGTTCTGGTTATTATTAGGCCTACAGAGTTTAACTGGGGCGCAGCGGCGGCTCTTGGCACCGCATTAACACTGGCCTTGAGTAACTTAACCGTGAAATACATTCCTAAGCAGGAATCAGTTGTCACTAGTTTGTTTTGGACCAACGTAATGGTAGTACCTGCCACCTTACTGTTGGCGTGGCCGGAATTACATGGCATTAACTGGGAGTTGGTCACTCTTGCTGGCGGCAGTAGTTTGTTTATTCTGTTTTTGCATGCTGGTTCTGTTGTGGCTTATCGAACCGCCGATGCCAATACTATTGCCAGCGCCGAGTACACCGGCTTAATAGGCGCAGCAGTGGTTGGTTGGGTCAGCTTTAATGAAATGCCTGATGCGCTCACTTGGTTAGGCGCAGCAATGATTGTTTTACCATTAGTGTTAATCGGTAAACGCAGCTTACGTAAACCCAAAAGCAAAGATACCACCGCACCAGTTATAGATAACTAGGCCGAATAGCGAGAGAATGAGCGCTCTCGCTAAACTGAAGTATTTACTGTCAACTTTAGTAGACAGCAAGCTTAGTTTGTTCACTCAATATGCTAAGCCTTTTCAATACAATCCTTTATTAAATCAGCATAATGCACTGTCAAAGTTTGTTGTATTGAGATTTTCCCCAATGCTGTTCGTTTGTTCCATTTACATAAGCTTCCCTTGCTAAAGGTCGCCCTCGCCGTTGTCAGCTTAGTTTTAGCCGGCCTACCTTGGCAACTTCAGGCCAACCAAACTGAACAATTAACGTTTGCTGCAGACCGCTGGTGCCCATTTAACTGTAAACCCAATAGTCGGCTGCCTGGTTATGCGATAGAAATCATTCAGCGCGCTTTTAGCCCTAAATATCAGGTTAACTTTCGCGAAATGCCATGGACACGAGCATTAAGGCATAGTGAGAAAGGGGTTTATCAAGGTGTGATTGGCGCCGTAAATGGTGAAGCCGAGGGTTTTATTTACCCTAGTGAAGCCATTGGCCGCGCGACCCAAGTATTGGTAATGCGCAATGATAGCACTTGGCAATATCAAGGTATTGAATCCTTGGAAGAGCTACGTATTGCTGTCATTGCTAATTATGATTATGGTCCCGCTATCGATAGCTACGTATCAGCGAAGCAGCACAAACGAAACATCATCACCGTACGCAGTGACCAGCCCTTAGTAAAGATGCATAAGCTATTACAAGAAGGGCGAATTGATGGGTACATCGAAGACAAAAGCGTGGCAAGTTATTACAGCCATCAGCAAGGAGATAACCAAAAGATTCGCTTTGCTAAAGAGTTTGAATCAAGTTTGGTATACATCGCTTTTTCACCCAGTAATCCACAAAGTAGAGCTTTGTCCTCTCAGCTCAGTGAGGCAATTATTGCGATGCGCGAAACTGGAGAACTGGAAAAAATATTGGCACGTTACGGCTTAGAAGATTGGCAAAATAGCCCTGAATAAGGCCTATTTACAAAAGGTTTTTCCAATCTAACTTGCCCGCGACCAGCAACTCTTTTTTCGACTTTGAGAGTTGTTTAATAGCATATTCTAAGCGCATTGCTTGCTGCTTAGACGCCATGATCTGTTGAAATACCAAAACCAATGGGCCTTTACCACGCAGCGCTTTAGCTCCTTTTAACCCACTTTGCTGGTGCTCGCTAAAGCGGCGCTCTACATCTGTGGTAACTCCGGTGTAAAGATGCTGGTTTTTGGTACGAATGATATACAAAAACCATGGTTTTACCGTGGGAGTTGATGAGGTTAACGGAAGCTCAGGCAAATCGTGGCTACTTGATCAAAGTTATTCATTGATATGCAGTGTAACTAGCAGAATCTTAGGTTCAAGTTAAAACGGTACCAAGCAACAAGTATAGGCTTTAGCTACGACTTTAGTCTTATTGTAAAACTTCTTTTACAGCTAGGTTCTCCTTGGAATTTTAGGCCTTATTAAAGTTAAATCAGCAACATAACAGTGGTCCACCGTGTAAGCGCAAAATTAACCATTGATTTGAGTATTGGTTGGCCTAAGCTGAGTGCGTCAATGATAAAAACAACAACTAGCTCAAGCTAGAATAAAGTAGCAATAAGCACTTACCAACCGGCTATCAACGACTACCCAGAGATGGTCAAGCCAACAAATAGTGACTCTATTGCTCAGTAGTTTTAAACGATAAATAGAGAGTGGTAGATCATGGTATTACACGATCTTAAAAAGATACGTTTGCTTACTGTTAATGCTAAGCAGTTTTGCAATGTAGATAGTTACCAAGCCAATAAAACTTACGCGACCCGCCAAGTCAGTAACGTTGTCCCCTTTCCCCTATCGGCGATAAAAAACAACAAACTCGCAGTGAAAGAAATCTTTAGTTTAAATACGCAACAGCAAGAAGAACTGCAGCAGCTAAAGCAACTCACGGGCCTGTCTAGTGATTACTTAGAGCACAAGTTAAGCTTGCACTTAGGCGAACAAAAGCAGTAACAGCTAAGCGCGATAGTTTTGAGCTAGTCGCCCAACCAACGGTGTTGAGCGAGAGGCACCTTATTATTGCGAAAAATAATGCCTTCATCTTCTAAACGTTGCCGCTGCGTTTGGTACTGAGGAGAACCCTCTGGAAATGAAATCATGCCCTTGGCATTTATTACTCGATGCCAAGGCAAACTTGAGCCTTTTGGTAAGGTTTTAAGGCAGCGCCCTACCGCTCTAGCCATTCTTGGGTAACCGGCCATTTCGGCTACACCACCATAAGTGGCGACTCGCCCCTCAGGAATATGACCGATCACCAGCCAAAACTTGGCAAGGTACTGCTGCTTCTCATCCATTAGCGACTTAGCTTTGCATCCATACTTCGGTTGCCCAATCCCAAATGGTATCCCATTCAGGAACTAAATCCTCTTGACCCTGCCAGTAACCTATTTCACCTTCTTGACTAATAAAGTAAAAATTATCGCCGTTCTGGCAAATAGGAATAAACTCACGTGGCAAACCCAAATTCCAGGCGGTAGCGGCAACTTCCGGTAAGTAAGTATGTAAATACGGGTCACTAATCGTCACCGGCTCTAAACTTCCAATAGCAACATTACTTACGGTAAGTTGAAAAGCACGTAGGTCACCAGGCATCGGGATTAGAATGAGCTCTTCTACTTCAACTAATTGAGCTTCTGTAGGAAGATCGCTTGGGTAAGCACCCGATTGGTCTGCATCCCTTATTTCATCTATTAGTTCTTGCATGCTTGTCTCTCCGAGGTATTGGCATACAATGCCCGTTGCTTAAATTTTTGCACAGCTTACAGAGAAGATTCTCATTCAGCAAAGGAAACTCGATGCTTGATAATGCTATTACTGTAGAACCACAACAACCGGCGCGCCACTGTGTAATTTGGTTGCACGGATTAGGCGCGGGGCCTGAAGACTTTGTTCCTTTGGCAAAACAACTCAAACTGCCTGCCGATGCCGCAGTACGTTTTATCTTTCCGGCAGCACCGACTCGATCGGTAACGGTAAATGCCGGTTATTTCATGCCCGCCTGGTACGATATTTTAGCCTTTACCCCCGAAAGGCAGATTAACCATTCCCACCTAGATGAGGTAAGCGAACAGATTGAGCAAGTCATTCAGCAACAAGTTACTTTGGGTATTGCTAGCGAGAACATCTTTATTGCTGGCTTCTCCCAAGGCGGTGCCGTTGCCTATCAGTGTGCCTTAAATTACCCAAATAGCTTGGGTGGCTTGTTATGCATGTCTACTTACTTATTAGCAGAAAGCCTGCCCACAACAGCGTTGCAAACTAACACTCCAGTATTAATTCAACATGGTCGCCAAGATGACGTAGTGGCATTAAACCTCGGCCAACAAGCCTTTAACCAGTTGCAAGCTCAACACTATCAAGTGGAATTTCAGCAGTTTGATATGGCTCATAGTGTATCGCCCAGCCAAGTGAAAGCGATTAGCGCCTGGTTAAGTCATCTAATGCGCTAGCAATTGCCCTTACTGAACTCCGTGAGCTTGATTCAAACAATCGATAAAACAGGCTAGAATTCGAGAAGGCTTTGGTGAATGACGCGTTACTGCTAAAAATGGGCAGTGATAAGCAAAATCTTCACCCCCTAATACTCTTATCAAGCCTTGTTCCACAAAGCTCCTAGCGTAATGCTCGGGTAAATAAGCCAAATAGGCGCCCGACAATAGCAAAGTAGCAATCGCTTCTTGATCGTAGGCAGTCGCTTGGCGGCTAAAACCTTTGCGCTGCGAAGTATCCATATTGGGGGAGTGGTGGCCAAGACCTGCATATTTTTGAGCAACTATTTCTGGCGCGCTAATGGTTATATCACTGCGTTTAAATAGAGGATGGTGATAGCCACAATACAGCGCCATTTTCTCATCAAACAAATATTGGTAGTTAAGGCTACTAGATTGTCGCTGACCCGGCACAACTCCAAGCTGATAGCGCCCCTCGATCACTCCACTTTCAATCACTGAAAGAGTTTCTACGTATAAATCTAAGCTAACCTTGGGCGCACGTTGGTCAAACAACTGCAGTGCTTCTGAGATCTTAGCTTGCTGGTTGGTAACGGTTTTATCGAACAGGGCAATGGCCAGCTTGCCCGTCATGTCTTTATGCAAGCTTTGTACATCGGCACGAAACTCATCTAACGCGCCCATTAAGCGTAAGCTAGATTGGTAAACATGCTGTCCCTCAGGGCTGAGCACAAAACCAGCTCGCCCACGCTGGCATAAGGTTACCCCGAGTCGAATCTCTAGGTCTTTCACATGCCGACTAATGGTAGAGCGACCAATATTCAGTTCTACTTCAGCCGCTGAAATGCCGCCGCAATCGGCCACCACTCTAAATACTTTGAGCAAACGTAAATCAATATCGCTTAACTGGCCGAGTATCTTCTGCATTTTGTTTCACCTTTATGAAACTTTAGTTTGAAAGATACACATTTATGAAACGCAACGCGAGTTTTAAGCTAAACCAACAAATGAAGCTTGCTTGGGGATGCAAATGGCAACACTAGAACAAATGGGCATTACGCAAAATCAGCTCGATAGTCATTGGATGGCCTATTCGGGTAATCGCCAGTTCAAACAAGACCCACGCATCATCAAACAAGCCAAAGGCAATTATTACTATGATGCCGATGGCCGAAAAATTTTTGATGGTCTGTCTGGTTTATGGACCTGTGGCTTGGGGCACGGCCGCCAAGAGATTACCGAGGCAATTACTAAGCAAGCCAACCAACTAGATTATTCGCCAGCTTTCCAGTTTGGTCATCCTGCGTCATTCCAACTGGCGGAAAAAATCACTGAGTTTATGCCGGCAGGGCTAAATAGAGTGTTTTTTACTGGCTCGGGTTCAGAATCAGCAGATACCTCACTCAAAATTGCTCGCGCTTATTGGCGAAAGAAGGGTTTAGCCAGTAAAACCAAATTAATTGGCCGTGGTAAGGGTTACCACGGGGTGAATTTTGGCGGTATTTCAGTAGGTGGTATAGGGCCCAATCGCGCTATTTTTGGCGCGGGGGTAGATGCCGCACATATGCGCCATACCGTATTGCCAGAAAATGCCTTTACCAAAGGTCAGCCAGAGAAAGGCGCCGAACTGGCTAATGACCTATTGGATTTAATTGCAGTTCACGATGCCTCTAACATTGCCGCCGTCATTGTAGAACCCATGGCTGGCAGCGCTGGAGTTATTCCTCCACCGCTCGGCTATTTAACGCGTTTGCGTGAGATCTGCGACCAACACCAAATACTGCTTATTTTTGATGAGGTGATATGCGCCTTTGGCCGCTTAGGCTACAAAACCGGGGCCGAAGCGTGTGGCGTAACACCCGACATCATCAACATGGCTAAACAACTGACAAATGGCGTTATTCCCATGGGTGCCGTAGCCTGTAAACAGGAAATTTACGATACCTTTATGGCAGAAGGTGGCCCGGACTATATGTTGGAATTGCCACATGGATATACCTATTCAGCTCACCCCATTGCGTGTGCAGCAGCCTTGACCACTCTAGACTTGTTAGAGAAAGAGCATACGATTGAGCGGGCGCGAGAAATGTCTCCATTACTAGAGCGAGCCGCCCATCAGTTAGCTGGCTTAGAGTTAGTCAGTGATATTCGTAATATGGGTTTAGCAGTAGGGTTAAATCTTGTACACGCACCAGGGGAGCCAGCGCTAAACCCTTATCTAGTCGCACAAGCGATGTGGCAGCAAGGTTTCTACGTACGCTATGGTGCAGACACTCTACAAATTGCGCCTCCGTTTACGGTCACCGCAAACGAAATTGACAGCCTATTTAATGCATTAGGCGACACGATTCAGCACTTATCAGGCCACGCCTAAGCTTTTAAGGAAAAGGAACATAACATGTCTATCATTGGTCACTTAATTAACGGCGAGACACAAACCGAACACAGCCGTTTACAAGATGTATTCAATCCCTCAACCGGTAAAGTTGCTAACCAAGTGGCATTAGCGCCTAAGGCTACTGTAGAACAAGCCATATCGGCTGCTCAAGCCGCTTTTCCTGCCTGGCGAAATACACCTGTCGCTAAACGTGCTCAAATCATGTTTCGCTATAAAAGCTTGCTGGAAGAAAATGCCGAACAAATTTGTGAATTAGTAGGCCAGCAGCATGGCAAGATAGTACACGATGCCATGGGCGAGTTGACTCGCGGTATCGAAAATGTTGAATATGCTTGCTACGCCCCTGAGTTACTGAAAGGCGAACACAGTAAAAACGTGGGAGCGGGCATTGATTCATGGAGTGAATTTCAATCGCTGGGTGTTGTCGCAGGTATTACTCCTTTTAACTTCCCAGTAATGGTGCCGATGTGGATGTTTCCAATGGCGATTATGTGTGGAAATACCTTTGTACTAAAACCATCGGAACGAGATCCGTCAGCCACCTTGTTGATTGCTGAACTATTACATGAGGCGGGTTTGCCCAATGGCGTATTCAACGTAGTAAATGGCGATAAAGAAGCCGTAGACACCCTACTTAGTGATTCACGAGTCGCTGCGGTTAGTTTTGTTGGCTCAACTCCAATTGCCGAATACATTTATGCCACAGCGACCGCCAACGGTAAGCGCTGCCAAGCATTAGGTGGCGCAAAAAACCACGCGATAATTATGCCAGATGCCGATTTGGACAACGCCGTTAACTCACTGCTTGGCGCTGCTTTTGGTTCGTCTGGCGAACGCTGCATGGCATTATCAGTAGCCGTTGCAGTAGGCGATGATACCGCCGACAAACTGATTGCCGGTTTAAGTGATGCCATGCAAAGCCTAAAAGTGGGCGCTTATTCCAATAAAGAAAATGATTTTGGACCACTGATTACCGCGGAGCAACGCGACAAGGTTGCTATGTACATTAGCAGCGCAGAGGCAGACGGCGCCAAAGTGGTGGTTGATGGCCGAAACCCTCAAGTGGCAGGCTATCCCGATGGCTTTTATGTTGGCGGTACCTTAATCGACCACGTAACCAGTGACATGAAAGCCTACCAAGAGGAGATTTTTGGGCCGGTATTATGTGTGGTCCGCGTAGACAGCATGGAACAAGGGATGCAGCTCATTAATCAGCATCAATTTGGCAATGGCACCTGTTTATATACTCGTGATGGCGAAGCCGCACGTTACTTTTCAGACAACATTCAAGTAGGCATGGTAGGGATTAATGTTCCTTTACCTGTACCTGTGTCTTCTCACAGCTTTGGCGGCTGGAAGCGTTCGTTGTTTGGTGATTTACATGCCTATGGACCAGATGCCGTGCGTTTTTATACAAAACGTAAAACCATTACCCAGCGCTGGCCTTCATCTTCGGTGAGGGAAGGCGTTAATTTTTCTTTCCCTAGCTAGCAGAGACTAAACCACTGCGCCTTTGGTTTAAGCTTTAGCTAACTAAACGCATTAAAAAATGCCCAGCTTCAGCTGGGCATTTTTTTAAACTTGATGCTACAAAATTTGTTTTAGTAAACGATCAGCGCGAACTCGAGAGATACGCTTTAACAAACGCTTCACTGGCAGTGGGTATTGATTGAGTTGTTCGAGATCTGACGGCTTATGCACCAAGCTGGTATGGCACAGAATATTATTAAGTTCTTCATCTCTCTTAGCGTGTAGCAAACCGGTGGGGTCATCTAGCAACAAGCCGTTTTCCAAATCGAGGTTCCAAGCTCTTGGGTTCAAATTATTCCCGGTCAGTAAGGTAAACCGCTCATCAACCCAAATCCCCTTCACATGAAAGCTATTTTTCTCATGTGACCAAACATTAATGCTTAGCAAGCCGTTATTGATATAACGCTGCTGGCGCTTTACAAACTTGTTTAAATTACATTCATACAAGTAAGGCAAAGCATGAATGACTTTAAAGCTTTGCTCAGGATCGCTATAAAAATCACTGGCCGTTTTATCGCCAACAATGAGTTTAACCTTTACCCCACGTTTAAGCGCTTTAGTTATTTCCCGAGACAAAGAGCTAGGGGGATTAAAGTAAGGAGTACATATTGTGAGTTGGTGTTGTGCACTCACCACCAACTGGCGAATGGTTTTGTTTAACAGGTTTTGGCGACGCCCCAAACCAAGTAAAGGAGTCACTCCTACTTGGCTCTCGCTGAGGTCCTGCGGATAATAGTTGTATTGTTCTCGTTGCAAAGTGACTCGCAAGCGCCGTATTGCAGGTTTAAGCATTCGGGTACTTAACGGTGTCGCTGTAGACAGACTAGAAACAGCGTCACAATCAATGAGAAATTGATCGACATAATTTACCATTGCGTTAGCTAAACGTTGATTACCTAACAACTGGTAACGATCGGAACGATAGCGCTGCTGTTGCTCAAGATAAATATCGTTGATGCTGGCGCCACTATAAATCACAGTGTCGTCAACAATACTGCCTTTTAGATGAAGAACCCCAAATAACTCTCTATGGCTAACAGGTACGCCAAGCAGCCTTACAGAGCCTGGAAACTTCGCTTCATACTCGCGATACATCGCAGCATTACCTTGAGCGTCTTGTTGCCCAATTAAACCGCGTTGTGCTCTATGCCAATCAACTAATACCACTATTTCCAATTCAGGGCGTTGGCGTTTGGCAGCATAGAGTGCATCCATAACAGAACGGCCAGCTTCATCGTCTTCTAGATAAAGCGCCACAATATAGATACGTGAATCAGCTCGAGCAATTAGCTCCAGTAGTTTTAATCGATATGCTTTAGCGCTCAATAACACCTCATACCGCTCGGGATCTTGAGCTATTTTAGGCAGAGACAGTAAAGAGGCATTACGAGAAAAGCGTGGGGTCATTATTATAAATTCTTGGTTGGTCGCTCTATGCTAAGTTCATTGTAACAAAGGATTTGCAAGGTCACTAAGAAAGCCATCAACAAAGCGTAAAAGTGTCGTCAGTAACGCACTCCTAGGCGCTTAGCATCCAAACTTTCGCATAACGCAGTAGTTTATTTGATGGTTAGTAGTGGTTAGGACAGGTTGTCAATTTAACAATTACACCCTGCTTTAAATCATTTCACTTTCATTCAGGCAATAAAAAACCCCAAAGTCTGACGACTTTGGGGTTAGTTAATTGAGAGCCTAGCGGTGACCTACTTTCACATGGGGAAACCCCACACTATCATCGGCGCAGTTGCGTTTCACTTCTGAGTTCGGCATGG
>NZ_JAUOSJ010000028.1:0-4745 GCF_030548385.1 Agarivorans sp. 1_MG-2023
TGGTGGTCGCTACTGGGCTTGAACCAGTGACCCTCGCCTTGTAAGGGCGATGCTCTCCCAACTGAGCTAAGCGACCGTCTTGTGGGGGCGTATTATAGGGTGGTCTGCGGAGGTGTCAACGCAAATTTAAAGGAAACTGACTGCTTGCGCAAATTCTCGTCAAAATGCCCAAATTGGCAGCTTTGATGAGGCAATTATTAGCAAATAAAGCGTGATATGAGTATAGCTGCTGTCTAGCGAATTTTAGCGGGTGTGGTAAAATCCGCGCCATTCAACTCGGTCAATTTACTTAACTAGAGAATAAACATGACAGTTCGTACTCGCGTAGCACCTTCGCCAACAGGTGACCCACATGTAGGTACCGCCTACATCGCACTATTTAATTACTGTTTCGCTAAGCAACATGGCGGCGAATTTATTCTACGTATTGAAGATACCGACCAAGCGCGCAGCTCGCGTGAATCTGAGCAAGCTATTTACGACAGCCTAAGCTGGTTAGGGCTAAGCTGGGATGAAGGTCCAGACTGCGGCGGCAATGCGGGCCCTTACCGTCAAAGCGAGCGTAGCGATATTTATAAAAAATATGCTCAGCAGCTGATTGATGAAGGTAAGGCATTTTACTGCTTTGCTACTTCTGAAGAATTAGACGAAATGCGCAAGCAGCAAATGGCCGAAGGTTTACAGCCTAAATACGATGGCCGTGGTTTAACGCTAAGCGCCGAAGAGATTGCTGCGAACCTGGCAGAAGGTAAGCCTTATGTAGTTCGCATGAAAATCCCAGAATCGGGCAGCTTTAGCTTTAACGATTACCTGCGTGGCAACGTAGAGATCCCATGGGAACAAGTAGACATGCAAGTGCTACTTAAAGCCGATGGTTTGCCAACCTACTTTTTAGCTAACGTGGTAGATGATCATTTAATGGGCATTACTCACGTGTTCCGTGGTGAAGAATGGCTAAACTCGGCGCCAAAACTGCTTAAATTATACTTAGATTTAGGTTGGGAAGCGCCAGTATTGGGCCACATGCCATTGTTACGTAACCCTGATAAGAGCAAGTTAAGTAAGCGTAAAAACCCAACTAGCGTGAACTACTACCGCAAAATGGGCTTTTTACCAGAAGCAATGCTTAACTATTTAGGCCGCATGGGCTGGTCTATGCCAGACGAGCGTGAAAAATTCACCTTGGCAGAAATGATTGAGCACTTCGACATGAAGCGTGTGTCATTAGGTGGCCCCGTATTTGATGTTGAAAAACTTAAATGGTTAAACGGTTTGTGGATCCGCGAAGAACTAAGTGATGAGCAACTAGCCCAACGCTTAGTTGAGTGGGCTTACAATCAAGAAACCTTGATGAGCATTATTCCTCAAGCTAAAGCACGTTTAGATGTGTTTAGTGATTTAGCGCCTTTAGCTGGGCATTTTATCTCAGGCATGCCTGAATATGCACTAGAGCTACTTACTGGCGGTAAACTAGAAGAAGAGCAAGTGCGTAGCTTGTTACAAATGTTTATTTGGCAGCTAGAAGAGCAGCGCCAGTGGGACAAAGACACGGTGTTTGCTGTTGCTAAGCAATTGTCTACTCACTTAGATGTGAAAATCCGTGACTTCCTAGAGCCTATTTTTGTAGCGATTACCGGCAAAACCAGCTCAACATCAGTGGTAGATGCAATGGCGATTCTAGGATCAGATATGAGCCGAGCGCGATTACGTTTTGCGTTAAGCCATATTGGTGTGAGTAAGAAACAAGCTAAATCATTAGATAAAGCTTACCGCGCCTATAAAGCTAGCTGGTAAACCTTTTTGTTTAATGTAAAAAGCCAACTCTTAGAGTTGGCTTTTTTTGTATTTTCTAAAGTGAATTGTTATACCAATAACATGCTGCCACAGGCTGCAACCAGTAAACCTAGCGCCAGCAAGAACTGCAATTGAAGTTTAATACTCATCGGGTTCCTTAAATATGCATCAGTAGTAGCGTCATCATGCTACAAGCTTCCACCTCAAAACCATGAAACGCTTCACAGTTTGTTTTTTGAACAAGCAGTTAAGTGTGAAAATCCTCGGTAGATCCCATTTATTTTGTGATTTTTTATTAGTTTGTTAACTAAATTGACACAATCGTTCAACATGCTGTTTTCTGCTGATATTTCGTTGGCTATTATGGCTTAACGTAAATCAACTTTTTAAGTGACTTTTATGTAAATAGGGGTATGTGTTAATCACATCAACTGCTATTGTTGCTAGGGTGATTGTCACTAATGGAGTGTTGTTTTTATTGATTAATTGGAAACAATAAACCCATTCAAAAATCACCAGTGTTGCAAGCAAGGAATGCTTGTATAGGGCTTGAACGCAGTGCTAAATATGAGGCATGTAAGGGTGATTCCTTGCTGCTCATTATTCGCTATAAGGAGATCTGATGTCTATCAGTAGTCAATTAAATCAAGATTTGGGTCAGTTAATTATTTGTATCACTGGGCGCTTTGATTATTCACTGCACCGAGATTTTCGCGCTTGTTATGAAAATATATCAGTTGAAGGAGTGCAACTTATCCTTGATTTAAGTGCCGCTGATTATATGGATAGCTCAGCGCTTGGCATGATGTTGTTACTAAAAGAGCATGCTGAAAAGAGTCAAGCCTTGGCCTTAACTATACGTAAGCCATCGCCCGCTATTCTAAAAATATTAGAAATAGCCAACTTCGACAAATTACTCAAAATAGAAAACTAGTGCACGAAGATCTTACGTTTAGTTTTCTAAACAAAGCCGTTAAAGGCACCGCCTTAGTAGTGGACGATACACGTATTAATCGCCTGTTGTTAGGCAAAATATTGGGCGACATAGGCTACCAAGTAGTACATGCCGAAAACGGTGAAGAAGCGGTTGAGGTTTTTAAGCAGCAGCCAGTCGATATTGTTTTTATGGATATATTGATGCCGGTGATGGACGGTTATCAAGCCACTACCGAAATCAAAAAGCTTTGTGGCAGTAAGTTTGTCCCAGTATTATTTGTTACTGCCCAGAATGAAGTAGATGCATTGGTTAAGTGCATAGCCAGCGGCGGGGACGACATTTTATTTAAGCCTGTCCACCAAGCAGTGCTAAAAGCCAAAGCGCTGGGTTTTGAGCGCACCAAAGCTATCTACAACGAAATAAGCCGATTACATAATCAACTGCAAGAAGAAGAAGAGCTGGCCGAGCGAGTATTTAGTAGCGCAGTGGCTAATTCTTACTGCGCAGATCGCGAGTTACTGGTGTCTTTAAATAGCGCCTCTACTTTTTCAGGAGATGTTGTGCTGGCCGAATATCGACCGAACGGTGATATTCATCTGTTGTTAGGCGACTTTACCGGCCATGGTTTGCGAGCGGCTATTGGTGCCATGCCAGTGGCGGATATCTTCAGGGGTATGACGCGAAAGGGATACACTGCAGACGCTATTTTGCGGCAAATAAACAAACGGCTGCATCGCTTGTTACCTACCGGAATGTTTATGGCGGGTACATTTGTTGAGGCATCGTTACAGCAAAAGTCGCTTACTGTTTGGAATGGCGGCATGCCAGAACTACTTATCTACAATACTCAGCAGCAAGCAATGCGTGAACGTTTGATCTCTGAGTCACTGCCTCTTGGCATTCAAACTACAGTAGAGCTCAATCTAAAAACCATCCCATGGTTGCCTAACGACCACATCGTATTGCTTAGCGATGGCGTAACAGAAGCGGTGAACGTAGAAGGAGAAATGTTTGGCGAGCAGCGCTTAGAAGCCGCCTTTAATAGCCGCAGCGGGCAACCTTCTTTTATCGCTTGTATTCAACAGCAATTGGAACGTTTTTGTAATGGGGCAGAGCAGTTAGACGACATCAGTATGGTGGAAATCCCTGATTTGCTTAATCGACCTAATGCCGAAGCCGCCAGTACTTTTGCTGGTTCAAATCAGCCTAGAGGGAAGTGGCGCTGGCAACTTTGTTTAGACGTAAACAGCTTGCAACAGTTTACGCCAATCCCCTTGTTAATGACCACTCTGCAAGAACTTTCGGTTCATCAAACCGATCGAAATATATTATTTACCATTGTGAGTGAGTTATTTAATAATGCTTTTGAACACGGCGTGCTTGGGCTTGAGTCTTCGATTAAAACCTCAGCGGAAGGTTTTGAAGAGTATTACCGCCAGCGTAAGCGCAGAGCTAAACAGTTAAGTGAAGGCTGGGTTAACATTACTATTGATTTTGATGGCCAAGCTAGTCGCCAATTTACCATTGAAGTCAGCGACAGTGGCAAAGGCTTCGATTTAAGCAAAACCGCCACAAACGATCCTGCACAGCAATATTCTGGGCGAGGGCTAAAATTGGTGGAGTCCCTTTGCGAAAGCTTAGATGTTTTGGATAAAGGGACAAAGGTGAGCGTTATTTATCGCTGCCAACATTAAGCCAAATTTGAGTAATCCTCCGCTAATTGTTGGCTAATTGAGCAAGTGGCGCGTTTCTTAGGAAAAACGGTTGACACTATTCCGCTGGCTGCTTAGAATTCTGCTCGCTTTCAAGGCTTATTGTGTTGAAAGCAGTGTGATTTTGGGGCTATAGCTCAGCTGGGAGAGCGCTTGCATGGCATGCAAGAGGTCCGCGGTTCGATCCCGCGTAGCTCCACCAATTCACATCCCATACCGTATATCGGGGCTATAGCTCAGCTGGGAGAGCGCTTGCATGGCATGCAAGAGGTCCGCGGTTCGATCCCGCGTAGCTCCACCAA
>NZ_JAUOSJ010000029.1:0-2690 GCF_030548385.1 Agarivorans sp. 1_MG-2023
CCACCGATGTAGAAGGTATTGCCAGCGCTGGGTATGCAATGAGCTTAAACAAAGACATCGAGTTTTACGCGCCTTAAATAAAATTTGTTCTTTGTGGGTGAGTCTTTACCAAAAAGAGTTGTTTACTGACTTTATTTAATTGTTAATTTTATATTTATCATCAGGTGATTATAAGGTCTATTTGTGAGCCGCTATCAATTATAAGATCTTGTTTCTATTCGCTTAAGCTGGAAATTATTACAGTTTTATGAATTTGCAGGGCCTTGGAATGATCGCCATCTTACTTTTATTATATAAATCATAAGTTTATTGAGTTGTTTCCTTCATATCCTTAGTTTGATTATGCGACAAACAAAAATTATAAGTCGTAATTAATAAAAGGAAATGACATGCAAGTAGGAAATGTTTTAAAAGCGGTGGCTGGTATTGCGATCGCTTCGACCGTTATTGGCTGCTCAGATGACACTGAATATGTGTACCTAGATCCACCAATCGCCGACACCATTGATTTAGGCCCATTTAAGTGTACCGATGAAGAGCTAGCGGAAGATGCAGCAAAAGACTGTCGTTTGTATATTAAAGGTTCTATGAACAGTTGGTCATCTCGCCCAGAAGCACAGCTGCATTATCAAGGCGAAGGGGAATACATAGCCTTGTTTAGCATGCAGCCCGGCGAGTACTCATTCAAAATTTCTGACCCTAGCTGGAGTGCAGAGCGCGATTTAGCGATTAGCGATGAAGCCGATGCTGAGGTCATCTTTGATACGCCTATGGAGTTACAGCGCAAGTATGACGATTTTGGTAATCAAAACATGGATATCGCTGTAACCAGTGATGAAGACCAAGTGTATCGCTTTACCTTAGATTCATCTTCAGGCATCAATAACCCTAGTTTGTTGATTGAAAATATTACCGATACCGATGCCGACAAACTGTCTGAAGCTATGTATATAGTAGGCACATTTAACGATTGGACCGCATCAGATAACGCCGAGTTTACCTATAAAGGTGCCGGTAACTACGAAGCTGAAGTGACTTTTGCTGAGGCTGGTACTGTTAGCTTCAATGTTCATCAAGGCATGGATAAACCGAACGTATATGGCTCTTTAGATAATCAGCCTATTAGCCTAACTGAGGGAGCATCGGCTTTAACCACTTACCCTGGTGGCAAAATGTCTGCTCAAGTTGATGCAGGCAGCTACGTATTCTCGCTGTCTATATTGGGTGATGGACAGTTAGCTGTGCCGTTGTCTATCGCTAAAGTAAGAGCTGTGGTTGGCCACGACACCATTACTGCTGTGAATGTTGCCACTAACATTACTTCCGACGGCAGTACTTTTGCCCAAAGCTATGCTTGGGATGCCGAAGGAGATATGAGCGTGAGCTTGAGCGATGATACAACGCAAACTCAAGCTTCAGTTCGCCAAATGGCGACTGCTGATACCGAAGGTCGCTACACGGTAACGCTTACAACTAACAAAGATCTTAGCTCAGAAGCTAGCGCTAGCCACGATGTTGATGTGATCGAACTAGTCAATGCCAATAACATTGTAATGATGATTGGTGATGGTATGGGCTATCCGCAACTGGATGTTACGCGCGCTTACCAAGGCGAAGCCTTATTCCTTGAGTCAGGCAAGCATCGTGGTGATATTAAAACCGCCAGTGCTGATACCCTCGGCTACGAGAATCTTGCTGAGCTTGGCATGAATTACTACACCGATTCTGCAGCAGCGGCTACCGCAATGGCTACGGGTCGTAAAGTAGTTTCTGGCACCATTGCTCAGGCACGTCCAGGTGACGGTTCAAATTTAGAAACCATTTTGGAATACGCGCAAAGTTTGGGTAAGTCGGTAGGTATTGTCGCTACATCACATTGTGTGCACGCTACCCCTGCCGCTTACGCCTCGCATGGTCCAAACCGAAATGACTTTGTTACCTTGTCTAAAAGCATGTACGGCGATGTTCAACCTAACGTTACCCTGTGTGGCAGCAAGCAAGTAGACGGCGTTGATGTAATTAGTGCTGAAGCTACAGCGGCTGGCTATACCGTCGTCGATTCAAAAACGGCTCTTATTCCTGCTGTGGCTGCTTTACCAGCGACAGATCCGAATGCAGAGATTTTGTTTGCCGGTATTTTTGGTGAAGATGAAATTCCTTATGTATTACCGCTTGGCGATCAGAAAAGCTACGAAGAGCAAGACATTCCTCAGCTGAATGAAATGACCCAAATTGCGATTGAGATTTTATCTAAAAATCCGAACGGTTTTGTCTTAATGGTTGAAGGTTCGCAAATCGACTTTGCTGGTCACCTTAACGACGAAGAGAGAGTGATTCACGAGACCATCGCCTTTGATACCACGGTTGAAGAAGTCGCTAACTGGGCTGAATTACGCAGTGACTCAATGGTCATTGTTACTGCCGACCATGAAACGGGTGGCTTAGCATTAGAAAAAACCAACGGTATTGGCCAAGTGCCAGAAGTCAGTTGGAAGTGGGGAAGCCACACTAATGTAGACGTTCCTATTGCGTCTTGGGGTTTAAATTCACACGCTTTTGTTGGTCGCACTGTAGAAAATACCGCGATTTACAACGTAATGCGCGGCGCCTTAAACGCTGAGTAAATAAGCTATTACCTCTGAACTGTGCCTTGGCATAGTTCAGAGGACTTCAGGTGAACTATGTTACGA